>NZ_FUYC01000006.1 GCF_900167125.1 Paucidesulfovibrio gracilis DSM 16080 | reverse complement strand
TGCTCGGAACAGTTCGCTTTCGTGACTGCCCCTGTTTTTGGTGTAGACCCGGAACAGTTCGCTTTCGTGACTGCCCCCGTTTTTGGTGTAGACCCAAAATTAAAATGTGTCCGATGGATGTGTCCGGTGTTTTTCGGAGCAGGAAAAAGAAAAAGGATCTTAACCTAAACGATTAAGATCCTTGTTCTTTAGTGGCGGAGCCGACGAGACTCGAACTCGCGGCCTCCGGCGTGACAGGCCGGCGTTCTAACCAAACTGAACTACGGCTCCGCGTATATTATGAAGGGGCGTTACCCCTGCATATCAAAGATGGTGGGCGGAACAGGGCTCGAACCTGTGACCCTCGGCTTGTAAGGCCGATGCTCTCCCAACTGAGCTACCCGCCCGTGGGAAGACCGGCTTTTAGCCGTCCCGTCTGCACTTGTCAAGCATTATTTTGCCTGACTCGTCACTGCCTTGGCAGCGTCTTTTCCCGTGCGGCGGAAGGAACGTATTTCACAGAGACCAGCAGTTTGTCAAACCCTTTTTGCAAAATTTTTATTATTTCTCATAACAAATTATAAAAATTCGATTTTTCATCGACTACAACTCGGTCCATAAAACCCGGCTCCCTTTGCGGGCGGCCCAGCCAAGACCAAGCCCATTGAGATACAGCGGCACCGGTCCCTTACCCCGGGAAACGGTCAGGCTTTGCCCGGACAGCAAGGCCAATATATCCGCGGGGTCTGAAACGTGCAAGCCGTCCGCCACCGATTCCGGCAACAGCAGCCGACAAAAAGGATCCGGTCGAAACACCTGCTTCTTCAACCGGCCTACTGTGGCTCCTTGCCAGCGCGTACCGGACCGGATGCGCTGTAAAGCCGGGTCGGGCAACAGCACCAACAGCCCGGCGTATTCCACCAATTCGCCGCAAGGAAGCTGTCCCCAGGCCACGGGCGCATCGCAGTGCAATCGTTCCACGCGCACACGGCGCGCCCCGTCCGGCAGGGCGGCCGGTTCGGTCCCGCAGTCCAGATCGTCGCTTCCAGGCCGCTCCAGAGCCGCCACAAAAAACCCTTCGCCTTCCGAATCCTCGGCCACTCGCAGCACACCTTGCGGGCAATCCAGACGCGGGGCGTCCAGCACAAACCCTGCGGGAGCTGCAAGCGGAGACACGCGCAACCCAAAATGCTCCAGCGCGAAGAGCACCTGGGCTTCGTTTTCGTCTTCATTGGTGGTGCAGGTGGAATAGACCAGCCGCCCTCCGGGACGCAGCAGCTGGGTGGCCCGTTCCAACAAGGCCCGTTGCAGACGGATCAACGGCTTGACTTTTTCTCCGCTCCACAACGCCCGGGCCTGTGGATTTTTATCCTCGGTTCCCCATCCGCTGCACGGCGGATCCAGCAGAATATGTGACATTCCCGGCCCGGCCAATGCCAGTTTCTCCGAGCTGATGTGCAAGGAGGCCGTGTTCACGGCACCGGCCCGACGCAAATTGGCGCGCAGGGAATTGATGCGCCCGCCCGAGGGTTCACAGGCTAAAACCGTGCCTTGCGAACCGACCATACGTGCCAGCAGGCCGGTTTTGCTGCCCGGCGCCGCGCACATGTCCAACACGCAGGCTCCGGGGGGTGGCTCCAGGGCCAAAGTGGGCAGCATAGAGGATCGATCCTGAATATAAATCAGCCCGAGCCGGGCCGCAGCACTGGTACCCAATGGTTTCGGCTCCTGCGTGAGCACACGCGCAAACCAGGCAAACGGTTCGGATTCAAACCGAAAACCTTCCGCCAGCAGCAATGCCTCCACGATCTGGACATGGTCCCGGGAAACCGTAATCCGAAAATTTCGACGAACCATCCCGCGCATACGCCCCTATTCTCTATACCATCCGGCAACACCCCCATGGTGCTCCGGTATCGTGCAATCCTGCCGGGAAACATTGCCCCGGCCGGCCTCCCCGCAGTACAGGGGAGCGACCTGTTCCTGCCGATAAAGGGTTTCGCCCCATTGATCAACCCAGCCTTTGGCCCGGGAGGGGCTGCCCGTTGCGACGAAACAACGCAACATGCACAAAAGCGCCAATAAATCAGAGATGCTGCAAGGAGGACGCATTGCGGAAAACAAGTGAAACTCCATGTTGAACCGCATTTTCCGCGCTCGCCAATATGCCCATTCCCCAACAACGACGCAGGCCGCCGCCTGGAACCAGGCTGAGAAGCTCTTTGCAACCCGCTCCGCATCCTGTTAATAGAGGCGCAGTCCTCCCCGACCCCACGCGGAGGCCGTACGTAACGAAACAGGACGTGACGAACGCGCGCACGGCGCGCCCCTACCGGAGGAAAAGAATGCGAGTCCGATATGTTTCCGCGCTCCAAGCCCTGACCGGGCTGCTCCTGGCCCTTGTACTGCTGCCCGCACCGGCCATGGCCCAGATGAAAACCTTTATGGTCTTCCCCTTCACCTACATGGGACCGCCCCAGTATCAGCACTATGGCAAGGGAGCCAGCTCCCGCTTTGAACGCAAGCTGACCCTGCCGGGAACCCTGGAACCGGCCTCGGATTCGGTCGCAGCCACCCTGGGGCAGACCGCACCGGCCACGGCATCCGACGCCCGCAGCCTGCTGGCCGGAACCAACACGGATTATCTGGTTTGGGGCAATGTTTCCGTGGGCGAGAGCGGCGTGGTGCTGGACGTGACGCTCCAAGGGCTGACCGCTGATCCCATTCATAAAAGTTCGGAAGTCCCCATGGACGAAGTGACCATGGAACTGGACCGCATGGCCGACGAAATGACGCAAACCCTGTTCAATGCCGGACAGGAAGACGTGGAAACGCCCGGCCAGAGCGCCGCAGCCGCCAACCCCGCCTTCCTGGACGCCCAGTCCACACAGCAGGGTTTCACGGCTGCATCCGTGAACCCGCAATTCCGCTACGAGGGTGGCACCCGCAACACAGGCCGCTGGCAGAGCCGGGGACTGCGCTTTGCCTCCCGCTCCATGGCCATTTGCGACGCCACAGGCGACGGCAAAAACGAAGTCTTTATTCTTGAAGAATATACCCTGCACGCCTATCGAATCGAAGACGGCAAGCTCAAGCACCTTGCGGAACAGAAATTCTCCCGCAAGGCCGAGATGATCGGCGTATGTGCCATCGACATGGACCGCGACGGCGCCAGCGAACTGGTGGTTTCCTCTTTCCGGGACGATCTGCCGCTCTCGCATATCTTCCGCTTTTCGCCCAACGGCTCCGGATTCAGCCCCGTGGTGGAGGACGTGCGCATGTTCCTGAACGTGGTCCGCATGCCTCCGAACTTCACGCCTGTGCTGCTTGGTCAGCGCAAAGGCCGCCATCGTCTGTTGCAGTCCGACGACGTGTACGAGGTGCTGGTCTCCGGCGGCGATGTGATCAAGAGCAAACGGGTTCCGCTGCCCGAATTCAGCAACGTCTACAACATCTCCTTCCTGCCCGAGGGCGGCAGCTACAAGATCGTCCGCTTGGACAAAACCGGGCATATCGGGGTGTTTTCCGCAGACCTCAAGCCCGAGTACGTTTCCCAGGAAACCTACAACAGCTCCGCCATTCCCCTGGAACTGCCCAACGAAGTGGTCCCGGGCATGGGAACGCACCGCGACGCCATGGAGCAGCAATACTATTACGTACCGTTGCGGACCGTGGTCACAAACATGATGACCGGCACGGACAAATATGAGCTGCTCATGAACAAGGATATCTCGGTTGCCGCTCAGATATTCAAACGCTTCCGCACCTTCACCCAGGGTGAAATCCACGGTCTGTTCTGGGACGGCACCGGTATGAACCTCTCCTGGAAGACCCGGCGCATCAAGGGTACGGTGGTGGATTACGACATCGCCGACTACGACAACAACGGTCAGGACGATCTGCTCGTGCTGGTAAACACCTACCCCGGCGCCGTGCAGCTCGAATACCGCAAGACCGTGCTCTTCGCCTACGATCTCAATCTGCAATAACCAACCGTAACCACAGGCCCGGCCTTTTGCCGGGCCTTTTTTTCCAGAGGGGGAACCATGAAACGCTTTTTGTGCCTCGCCGCCTTCCTGGCCTTGCTCGTGCTGGGAGGCTGCTCCGACGCCGACAATTCGTCCGCCGACTCCGACGCCGCCAACCAATCCGAACCCATCCGACTGACCTACGCCAATTTCCCGCCCGCCTTTACCGTCCCCTGCGTCCAGATGGAACGCTGGAAAACCGAAGTTGAAAAACGATCCAACGGTCAAGTCCTTGTGGAAACCTTTCCCGGGGGCACACTGCTCAAGGCCAAAAACATGCTTCGCGGCGTGGTGGAAGGCCAGGCCGACATTGGCTGTGTGGGCATGTCCTACCTGCCGGGCGTGTTCCCGGCCTGCTCCGCCGTGGAGCTTCCCCTTGGTTTCGAGTCCAGCCGGTCCTCCTCGCGCACGCTCTGGGCGCTATTCGACAAATACCGCCCCGAAGAGTTGCAGGATGTAAAGGTGCTGACCATGTTCGCCACCCCGCCCAGCAACATCATGTCCCGCGAGCCGATTCGCGGCCTTGCTGATCTGCAAGGCAAGGAAATGCGCGGCAGCGGCTCCTCCAGCCGGTTCCTGGACGCCATGGGTGCGGTCTCCGTGAGCATGCCCATGCCCGAAGTGCCGGACGCCCTGCAAAAAAACATGGTCCAGGGCATCTTCACCTCTTTGGAAGTGCTGCAGGACATGAAATTTGCGGAATTCTGCCCCAGTGCCACCATTGTGGACGGTCCTGTGTACCTTTTTGCTGTGGTTATGAACAAGGACCGCTGGGACGCGCTCCCGCCCGCCACACAGCAAATGCTGGATGAGCTGGCCCCGGATCAGGCCGACTGGACCGGACAATACTGGGACGCGCACACGGCCGAGGCCATGGAATGGGCCAGGGCCGAACACGGTCTCCAGGTCTTTGCCCTGTCCGAGGAAGACCGCGCCACAGCGTCCGCCCAGGCCGCCGACATGTTCACGGACTGGACGCAGGCCGCTTCCAAAGCCGGACTGCCCGCCGAGGACATTCTTCAGGACGTGCGCGCCTGGAAGCAGCAGTTCGAACAGTAGCGATAGACACGATTCCGACGCGGGCGGATCAAGGCCCGCATTCCTTCAAACCCAGTCCGCGTCCCTTTTGCATCGGGGGGCGCGGGCTGTGTCAGGACGCGCACCATGCCGACGACATTCTCAACCCGATTGGACGCCCTTGCCGAGACACTGGCCAAAGCATTGGCCATTCTCGCGGGCATTTTTCTTATTGCCACCATGCTCCTGGCCTGCGCCAACATGATCTTGCGTGCTGTTCATGAACCCCTGCCCGGCACTGTGGAACTGGTCGGCTTTTTCGGCGCCATGCTCACGGCCTTTTCCCTGGGTCTGGCCCAACGCCGCCGCAGCCATATCTTCGTTGGCCTGCTCACGCCCAAGCTGCCCCGCCCGATCCGCCGCGGCGCGGACGCACTGCAATTTCTGGTCTCCTGCGCGTTCTTCGCCCTGGCCGGAATCGAAACCGCCCGTTGGGGCATGGATCTGATCCGCTCGGGAGAACTTTCCTCCACACTCCGGCTGGCCTATCATCCGTTCGTGTTCGCCGCGTCCCTGGGCTGCATGGCCATGGCCTTTGTCCTGTTCGTGGATTTTCTCAACACCCTGCCGGGCCACGCCCGCACCGAGGAGCACTGAGCCATGGATCCCACCAGCATTGGTCTGGCAGGCGTTGGCCTGCTCCTTGCCGTCATCTTTTTATTCCGCATTCCCGTGGGGTTTGCCATGGGCATTCTCGGTCTGGGCGGCTATGCCCTGATCCTCAACACCAATGCGGCCCGGGCCATGCTCGGCACCGTGGTCTGGGACACGTTCTCCAGCTACGGACTGACCGTCATTCCCCTGTTCATCTTCATGGGGCAAATCTGCTTTTACTCCGGCGTGAACGAACGGCTCTACAAAACCGCCTATGTGTGGATGGGCCAGATCCGCGGCGGCATGGCCATGGCCACGGTCCTGGCCTGCGGCGGATTCGCGGCCATCTGCGGATCCAACACGGCCACGGCCGCCACCATGAGTTCCGTGGCCCTGCCGGAAATGAAAAAATACGGCTACAGTCCGGTGCTCTCCACCGGGGCGGTGGCCGCAGGCTCCACCCTGGGCGTGGTCATTCCGCCGTCCGTGGTGTTGATCATCTACGGGCTGCAGGTGGGCGAGAGCATCGGCAAACTTTTTTGGGGCGGCATGCTTCCGGGGCTGCTGCTGATCCTGCTCTTTCTCGGCACCGTGCGGATGCTCTGCCTGCGTCACGCGGACTGGGGTCCGGCCGGACCGCGCACCACCCTGGGCGAAAAAATCCGCTCCCTGCCCGGTTCCCTTGAAATGCTGCTGCTGTTCGGGCTGGTCATGGGCGGATTGTTCGCGGGCTTCTTCTCCCCCACTGAAGTGGGCGCGGCTGGTTCGGCCCTGGCTCTGCTACTGGCCACGGTCACGGGGAAAATGACCTGGAAAAAGCTGATCCTGGCCCTGTCCGACACCATCCGCATCTCCTGCATGATTCTGGTGATCATGATGGGCGCGGTGATTTTCGCCAAATTTCTGACCATTGCCCGACTGCCCTCGGAAATGGCGTCCATGGTCGCTTCCCTGGCCGTACCGTCCTGGACCGTGATCCTGCTCATCTGCCTGATCTACGCGGTGGGCGGCATGGTTATGGATGCCCTGGCCCTGCTGCTGGTGACGATTCCCATCTTCCAGCCCGTGGTCCAGGCCATGGGGTACGACATGATCTGGTTCGGCGTGCTCATCACCGTGGTCACCACCATGGGAGCCATCACCCCACCCGTGGGCGTGAACACCTTCATTGTCGCGTCCATGGCCGGAAATATCCCCATGCGCCACGTGTTTGCCGGTGTCAGCTACTTTCTGGCCTGCTATGCCCTGGTGGTGGCCCTGCTCATGGCCCTGCCGCAACTGGCGCTCTGGCTGCCGAGCATGATGTAACCTTCTTTTTTCACTGTTGTTTTATTCACGAACAAAAGGGCTTGCCACAACGGTCAAGCCTTGATAAACGCCCACTGTCCGGTTGGGGTGTCCCGCTCATCTGCGGGGCTGAGAGCAAACCCATCGAACCTGCTCCAGTTCACACTGGCGAAGGGAAATCGGATTCCTGAAGAAACCGCTTCGGGTTTCTTTTCATCCATTCTCTCCCCTGTGAACGCGTGAGGCCGCGAACGGTCGCGCCCCCGCGTCACCCACCGGCGTCTTGCCCCGTTTTTGCGGGGTTAACCTTACTATTGCTTAAGGAGGACGCACATCATGACCAACCAACCCCTGGACGAACGCATCATCACCGAGGCCATTGCCGACCGCTTTTTCGAAAAATTCAAATCCTGCCTGAACCTTGACGTGGCCATTGTGGGCGGCGGTCCCTCCGGACTCACCGCTGCCTGGAAGCTGGCTTCCGAAGGCTTCAACGTGGCCCTGTTCGAGCGCAAGCTCTCCCTGGGCGGCGGCATGTGGGGCGGCGGCATGACCTGGAACATGGCTGTGGTGCAGGAAGAAAGCCGCCACATCCTGGAAGAGGCGGGCATTGCTGTCAGCCACTACCGCGACGGATACTACACCGCCGATGCCGTGGCCTGCACCACCACCCTGGCCTCCCGCGCCTGCCTTGCCGGGACCAAGGTCTTCAACTGCACCAGCGTGGAAGACGTGTGCATCCGTGAGGAAGCGGACGGCAAACGCGTCACCGGCCTGGTCATCAACTCCTCGCCCGTGGAAATGGCGGGCCTGCACATCGACCCTGTGGTGCTCGGCACACGCTGCGTGATCGAGGCCACCGGCCACGATACCGAAGTGCTCAAGACCGTGGTCCGCAAAAACGACGTGCGCCTGAACACGCCCTCCGGCAAGATCGAGGGGGAACAATCCATGTGGGCGGAACGCGCCGAGTCCACCACTGTGGAGAACACCCGCGAAGTGTTCCCGGGCATGTGGGTCACGGGCATGGCCGCCAACGCCACCTTCGGCTCCTACCGCATGGGTCCGATCTTCGGCGGCATGCTGCTTTCCGGCCTGAGGGTGGCCGAGCTTATCGCCAAGGAGCTGCGCGGCGAATAGCAGCCGTCCGGCAAATCACGGATCGTACTCCGTCTTTGCCCCACTTCGAACAAGCGTCCTGTGGATTTTCGTCCGCGGGACGCTTTTTTTCATTCCGCGGCCACCGAAATCACGCGGCCTTGCCGGGAAATCCGGCTCTGCCTGCTGGTTCTGCCGACCCGGACACATCCCGCCCCTCTTGATTTGTGCGGCTCGTGCCTCTATGAAACGAAAGCACCTGCGCCTTTGAACCAAAATGAAAACGACGCAAGCGGAGTGAACCATGTGCGGAATCATCGGCTATTGCGGCCATCGTCCGGCGGTCCCCGTCCTCGTGGAGGGACTTCGTCGCCTTGAATATCGTGGATACGACTCCGCCGGGGTCGGCTTCCTGCACACGGACGGCCTGCGCGTGATCAAGGCCAAGGGCAAACTGTGCGAACTGGAAAAAACCCTGGCCCGGGAAAACGTGCTCAACGCCACCTCGGGCATCGGCCATACGCGCTGGGCCACCCATGGCGAACCCAACGAGGCCAACGCGCATCCGCATGTGGACCACACGGGCCGTCTGGCCATGATCCACAACGGCATCATTGAGAACTATCAGGAAATCAAGCAGGAGCTTCAGGCCAAAGGCGTGACCTTCCAGTCCGACACGGACACGGAAGTGCTCCTGAACCTGATTTCGCACTGCCTGGCCGAGGACGGCGACATGCTCCAGGCCATGTCCCGGGCCTTGGGCCGTGTGGAGGGCGCTTACGCCATTGCGGTCTTTGACGCGGAAAATCCCGGCGTGGTGCATGCCGCACGCGTGGCCAGCCCGTTGGTGCTGGGCGCGGGAACCGGCGAAAATTTCCTGGCTTCGGACATTCCCGCCTTCCTGCCCTACACCAGGGACGTGGTCTTTCTGGAAGACGGCGAGCTGGTCCGCATGGATGCCTCCTCCTGGGAGGTTTTCCGCGTGGAGGATCTCCGGCCCGTGGAAAAAATGGTGGACACCATCACCTGGGACGTGCAGGCCGCGCAAAAGGGCGGTCACAAGCATTTCATGATCAAGGAAATTTTTGAACAGCCCAAGGTCATTCAGGACTGCCTCTGCGGACGGCTGGGTACGGACCTGGACGAGGTGCGGCTGCCCGAGCTGGACGACCTGCCTGGAACGCCCAAACGCATCCACGTGGTGGCCTGCGGTACATCCTACCATGCGGGACTGTGGGGCATGTATCTCCTGGAACAGTGGGCGCGCATCCCGGTGCAGGTGGAAATCGCCTCGGAATTCCGCTACCGCAATCCCATCCTGGATCCGGACACCCTGGTCATCGCCATTTCCCAATCCGGTGAAACCGCGGACACCCTGGCAGGCATCAAACTGGCCCGCTCCCAGGGACTGAAGGTACTCGGCCTCTGCAACGTGGTCGGCTCGTCCGTGGCGCGGGAGTCCGACGCCGTGCTCTATACCCAGGCCGGCCCGGAAATCAGCGTGGCGTCCACCAAGGCCATGTGCTCACAGCTCACGGCCCTGCTGCTCCTGGCGCTCTACTGGGGCCACGGCAACGGCAACCTGGATGAAAAAATCCATCGGGACGTGGTCCATGGGCTACGCAATTTGCCGGACCTGCTGGAATCCACCCTGCCCGCCCTGCGGGACAAGGCCCACGAACTGGCGCGCACGTTCTCGGACGTGAACAGCTTTCTCTACCTGGGGCGTGGTCTGCACTACCCCCTGGCTCTGGAGGGCGCGCTCAAGCTCAAGGAAATTTCCTACATCCATGCGGAAGGATATGCCGCAGGCGAGATGAAACACGGTCCCATCGCGCTCATCGACCCCAAATTCCCCACCTTTGCCATTGCCCCGGACGACGAACTCTTTCCCAAGGTCAAATCCAACCTGGTCGAGGTCCAGGCCCGCAGCGGGCAAATCGTGGCCCTGACCAACGTGGGGCTTGACCTGGACGTGCCGCACCGCTGGGACGTGCCACGGGCCACGGGTCCGCTGTCCACCTTCCTGGCCTTGCCCGCCTTGCAGCTCTTTGCCTACGAGGTGGCCGACTACCTGGGCAAGGACGTGGACCAACCCCGCAACCTGGCCAAAAGCGTGACCGTGGAATAAACGGAGATTCCCATGACAAACCCGAATACAAGCGCGGCCGATCCGTTGAACCGCATCGGCTACATGCAGGGCCGCCTCTGCGATCTGGTGGACGGAAAAATCCAGGCATTCCCCTGGGATCACTGGCAGGATGAATTTCCCGTGGCCCAACGCCTGCACCTCGGGCTGATGGAATGGACCCTGGACCATGACCGCTTGACGGAAAATCCCTTCATGACCGCGCAGGGCCGCCGGGAAATACGCGGACTCTGCCGGGAGCACGGCCTGTCCATCCCCAGTCTCACGGGCGACCTGTTCATGCAGGCACCGTTTTACAAGGCGGGCGGCACACTCAAGGACCGGTTGGTGGAGGATTTTCATGCGGTGCTGGAGGCCTGCCGCGACCTCGGAGTCTCCATGGTGGTCATGCCCCTGGTGGACGGCGGCGCCCTGGAATCCCCCGCCCAGGAAGACGCTCTGGTGGACGTTCTGGAGCAAACCGCACCGCAACTCAAGCAACACGGATTGTGGGTGATTTTCGAATCCGATTTCCAGCCGCCGGAATACCGGCGCTTTCTGGACCGGCTGGACCGCGACTGCTTTGGCGTCAACCACGACACGGGCAACAGCGCGGCCCTGGGCTTCGACCATGCCCAAGAACTGGCCCTGTACGGCGACCGCATCCGCAACGTACACATCAAAGACCGCATCCGGGGCGGCACCACGGTTCCACTGGGAACCGGCGACGCGGATCTGGCCGGGACCGTGAACGCGCTGGAGGCCGCGGGCTACGACGGCGCGTACATCCTGCAGACGGCCCGCGCCCAGGACAACGACCACGCCGGAGTCCTGGCCCGCTACCGGGACATGACCCGGGATTGGATCAAAAACAGCACCCGCCGCTGAACCGGGATCGCAACACCACAGCAGACGCCGACCACAAACCGGCACTCAACACATTTCCACTCCGGAGACCATGATGATTCAGACCAGGACCGAACTCGCCCAACGCCTTCTCGCCTTTTTCAGCCAAGGCCGGTATCTGGAGATCGGCATTCGACGCGGCGACAACCTCAGCCGGGTGCATGCGCCCCGCAAGGTGGGAGTGGACCCTGTCCCCCGGACCGCGGAGCTGCACCGCCACCTCAAGCCGCATCTGCGGCATATGACCATCCACGCCCGCACCAGTGACGATTTTTTTGCTGCAAACCAGGAACAGTTCGATGTGATCTTCATTGACGGACTGCACCTCTACGAGCAGGTCATCAAAGACATTTCCAACGCATTCAACTGCCTGACCCCCAACGGGTTCATCATGATGCACGACTGCCTGCCCGAGACCCCGAAAAACGCCACCCGAGAGTATCACGAGGGTGCCTGGAATGGAGATGTCTGGAAGGCCATTCACCAGGTGCAGCGGGATTACCCTCAGATCGCCCATGCCGTGGTGGACTGCGATTGGGGACTCGGCCTGCTCTGGCGCAATGATCCCAACGCCTTTCCCGTGGACATTCCCCTGGACCAATCCATCATGGATATGGGCTTTGAAGACTATTCCGAGCACCGGGCCACAAGCTTCAACGTGATCCAGCCCGCCGACCTGGAAGAGTACCTCGCCCATTCCCCGGCCGCTCTCGCTGAACGCGAAGCCCAGGGCGAACCCGGCCCGGACGCCGAAGCAAACCCTCTGGTCTCCATCCTCATCCCCACCTACAACCAGGCCCGGTACATTGCACAGGCCGTGGACAGCGCCCTGGCCCAAACCTACGGCAATCTTGAGGTGGTGGTCTGCGACGACGCCTCCTCGGACGAGACCCCCGAGGTGCTCCGCCAATACGGGGACAACCCCAAGGTCCGGATATACCGCAACGATCACAACCTGGGCAGAGTGGGCAACTACCGCAAAGGGCTGTTTGACCGCGCCCGGGGCGAATGGGTGCTCAACCTCGACGGCGACGATTTCATTCATGATCCGACATGGATTGCCCGGGCCATGGAGCGCATTTGCTCCGACTCCGGCGTGGTCATGGCCTGCGCGAAAAAACGCACCCTCTACGCGGACGGCACAGCCAAAGTCGGCGACCAGAACGAAGGGTTTCCGGAAATCATGGAAGGAGCGGACGCCTTCTGGGCGCTGCACGACTGCTCCTTCAGCGCGCCCCACGTCACGGCCGTGTATCACCGCCGCACAGCCATGGAGCTGGGCTTTTATTCCTACGACATCGTGAACACGGACTTGGAATGCACCTACCGCATGCTCCTGGCCGGCCGCATCGCGGTCTTCCCGGACGTGGTGTCCACCTGGCGAATGCACGATGAAAACGCCTCCATCTACCAAAACGCCGAAGACCGCATAGCCAACCTGCTCTGCTACGTCAGCCCCTATGACGCGGCCCGCGGCCGGGGATTGCCGCGCGACAAGGCCAAGGCCTGGCTGGGCGCGCATCTCGATATTTCCTGCATCGACGCCTACGCCCTGCTCAAGTACGACGGGGACGCCCAGGGCTACCGTCGCCACCTCCAGGCCGTGAAGCAAATCTCATCCAATGCCTTCTACCGCAACGCCCTCAAACCGAAATTCCTCTTCAAGTATGCGGCCGTGAGCCTTGGGCTGGCCACGAAGAAAACCCCGCATTGGATGAAAGAACACTCTCGGTAATCCACGGCCCGGCATTCGCAAAAACGACGCGATCCGGGCCTTTTATTTTGGAGCAGGCAACTGCGCGGCCATATTGACACCGCTTACCGGCGCGGGATAGCACTCAAGTCGAACCTCAATAACGCTGGAACCGTCATGAGCACCGTATTGGAACGATTCGCATTGGACAACAAAGTAGTCATCATCACGGGTGGATGCGGTCTTCTGGGACGCAAACACGCCGAAGCCGTCATGGAATCCGGGGGCACGGCCGTCCTCTGGGACATCGTGCCGGACGCGGACCGACGCGCCCGGGATGCGGGCGCCGCCTTTCCAGACCGCTGCGCCGGAATGCAGGTGGACATCACGAATCCCGAATCCATCGCCACGGCCTTGGCCAAGGTGCTGAACCGCTTCGGACGGGTGGACGCGCTCATCAACAACGCGGCCAACGACCCCAAGGTGTCCAAAGAACAAGGATTCAGCTGGAGCCGCTTTGAAAATTTCGACCGCACCATGTGGGATAACGACATTGCCGTGGGACTCACCGGCGCGTTTCTCTGCTCCCAGGCCGTGGGAGCGCACATGGCCGCCCACGGCGGAGGGGTGATCCTGAACATCGCCTCGGACCTGGGCGTCATCGCCCCGGACCAACGCATCTACCGCCAGGACGGGCTTGCGGATGCCGAACAACCCGTCAAACCCGTGACCTACTCCGTGGTCAAACACGGGCTTGTGGGACTGACCAAGTACATGGCCACCTACTGGGCGGACCAGGGCGTGCGGGTCAACGCGCTCTCCCCGGGCGGCGTACGCACCAATCAGCCCGACGACTTTGTGGAGCGCCTCACCAATCTGATCCCCATGGGCCGCATGGCCGGAGTGGACGAATACAAAGGCGCGGTGCTTTTCCTGATCTCCGAGGCCTCTTCCTACATGACCGGAGCCAATCTGTCCGTGGACGGCGGACGCACCACCTGGTGAGCCTATGCTGCAACGTCTGCGAGAATGCGCCCTCGGCCTCTGGAAACTCCCGGCCCTTGCCGGTCGGCTGCCCCGCTGGAAACCCCGTTTGATCATCTACGATTTTGACGGCGTCATGACGGACAACCGGGTCATGGTCCGGCAGGACGGCATGGAATCGGTGTCCTGCAACCGGGGCGACGGCATGGGCATCAACATGATCCGCAAGTTGGACATCCAGCAGATCATCCTCAGCACGGAAACCAATCCCGTGGTCCTGGCCAGGGCCGAAAAAATCGGCATCCCCGCCATCGGCGGCTCCAGCGACAAACTCGCGGCCCTGGGCGAATACCTTCATGAACAAGGCATTCCGGCTCGGTTTACCTATTTCGTGGGCAACGACCTCAACGATGCCGAGGCCATGCACGCCTCGGGATTTGGTGTGGCCCCCCGGGACGCGCATCCCCGCGTCAAACTCCTGGCCGGTCTGGTCACCCATGCCCGGGGCGGCGCCGGCGTGGTGCGCGAACTCGCGGACCTGCTCACGGACCGCTTTGCCGATTCCTAGCAACGCTTTCCCTTTCACCCCAGCAGATCAAGGAACACGCCATGTCCAGCAAACTCGACGCCCTCATCGGCACCCGCATCCGCGAAAGCATCGAGGTCAAGCAGCAGCTCCTGCAAAGCCCGCACATTGAGACCCTTCGGGACATCAGCCTGGCCGTGGCCCAGAGCCTGGAAAACGGCGGCAAGGTGCTCTTTGCCGGCAACGGCGGCAGTTTTGCCGACGCCTTCCATCTGGCCGGGGAGTTTGTGTCCCGCTTTACCATGGAACGCGAACCCCTTTCCTCCGTGGCCCTGGGCGGCAACAATTCCATCCTCACCGCCATCGGCAACGACTATGGATACGAGGATGTGTTCCTCCGTGAAATCAAAGCGCTGGGCCGCCCCGGCGACGTGTTCATCGGCATTTCCACCAGCGGCAACTCCCCCAACATCGTGGCCTGCATCGAAGCGGCGCGGGATCTGGACATCACCTGCTTCGGCATGACCGGCTCCAAGCCCTGCCGCATGCACGAGCTGTGCGACTGCCTGAAGGTACCTTCCCCCTGCACGCCGCGCATTCAGGAATCCCACATCCTGGCCGGACACATTCTCTGCGAGATCGTGGAGCATCTGCGCTGCGATCCGGAGTTCGAAATATGAGCGAACTGGGCCGCCCGGATCAGCCCCATTTCCTTTTTCTCGCCCGACATTTCAACGACATCGACCATATTGTGCCGGTGATCTGGGGGCTGTTGCGACGCGGTACAGCGCCCGAACGAATCCGCTACATGGTGCTCTACCCGGACCCGTCCATTGAGCCGGGCATTGATCCGCGCCTGGACTTCCTGGCCCGACAGGGGGTCCGGCTGGAAACGCCGCATCTGCGCGGAGCGTTGCGTCAAGCCGTGTTCACGCTCTCCACCAAAGCCCCCTCCCGTCTGGTGCGGCGCAAGGCCCGCAAGCTCCTCCATCGCAAGCTCGTACGATCCGGCAACAACATGGACTACGTGCTGGAGGCGGTACGCAGCGCCCCACACGGCTCCCTGCTGGTGAGCGACCATTGCAACAGCCCGGAAATCCGCACACTGCGAAAAGCCATCCACGAACGCGGCGGCTCCAACGTGGCCCTGCCCCACGGCTTTCAACTGCACACCGGGTTCACAGACCCGGAATTCGACGCTCTCACCAGCGGCAATTCAGATCCGGTCCCGGAACCGACCTTTGATCATATTCTGGTCTGCACCCCACAGCAGTGCGACAGCCAACGCCTGCGCCACCCCGAGGCCACGGTCCGGGCAATGGGGTCGGCTCGCTTTGATCCGCTCTGGCTGAAGCAGCTCTCAAGCCTGTATCCCGCCGCACAACAGAAGGACTCCCAAAAACTGCATGTGCTCATGATCCTGGAAAAGGGCGGCATCGACATGGCCGGGCGGCACTGGGAATTTTTGGACATTGACGAACAATTCCGGGCCTTACGCCATCTGGCGGAGCATCCCGGAATCATCCTGCGCATCAAGGGCAACGCCCGGGGACTTTCCCACCGGCAGGGCAAACTCCTGCGGCCCTACCGGAGCCGGACCGTGGAAGACTCCATCCACACCCACGCCCTGATCTCCGGGGCCGATCTGGTGGTGGGCTGCTGCTCCAGCGTACTGATGGATGCGTATGCGCGCTCCAAGCCCGTGTTGCTTCTGGAATACGCCACACGGCTGAAAATGGTTTTCAAACCGTTCGGATTTCACGATAATCCCCACTCGTTTCAAGAGTTCACGGCCCGGCTGGATACGGCTGTTGAACACGGGAATGAAACACTGTATGACGGGGGACGTCTGCAAACACTGATTGATTACTACGTATATGCGAACGAACCGCCGCACGATGTGGTGGATTCCTACGCGCGATACCTTCAGGAACTGACCGAAACATCATAAACCTTGCATCCGGGGAGCAGTCATGAGCATCTTCATAATCGGCGAGATCGGCATCAACCACAACGGGGATCTGGACATTACGAAAAAACTCATCGACGGTGCGGCGGAAGCGGGTGCCGATGCGGTGAAATTCCAGAAACGCACCATTGACAACGTCTACACGAAAGAATTTCTTGACTCCCCAAGGGAAAGCCCCTGGGGAACCACCCAGCGCGAACAAAAGGAAGGCCTGGAGTTCGGTCTTGAGGAGTATCGGCAGATCGACGCCTATTGCCGCGAAAAAGGCATTGAATGGTTTGCCTCGGCCTGGGATCTCGATGCCCAGGATTTTTTGCACGGCTTTGATCTCAAGCACGACAAAGTGGCCTCTGCCATGCTCACCAATACCCCGCTGCTGGAAAAAATCGCGGCCAAAGGGCGGCACACCTTCATTTCCACGGGCATGCACACCATGGACGAAATCGCCAAGGCCGTGGAAATCTTCCGCAAGGCGGACTGCCCCTTTGAGCTGATGCACTGCGTTTCCACCTACCCCATGGCCGATGAGGACGCCAACCTGCGCGTCATGGAAACCCTGCGCGAACGTTTCGGCTGCAACGTGGGCTACTCCGGCCACGAAGTGGGACTCACCGTGAGCGTGGCCGCTGCAGCCCTCGGTGCCAGCTCCATCGAACGCCACATCACCCTGGACCGCGCCATGTACGGTTCCGACCAGGCTGCCTCCGTGGAGATGGGCGGATTCAACCGCCTCTGCCGCATGATCCGCACCGTGGAGAAGGCACTGGGCAGCCCGGAAAAACAGATCGGGGAAAAAGAACAGGCCATCCGCAAAAAGCTGGCACCGGTCAACGGCTGAGTTCGCCCCATGGACACTCCCCTGGAGGCATGTTCGGAACGGTTGACCCTCAGGTCGTTCGACTACGCGCTGGTGAATGAACAATACCTGTCGTGGCTGCATGACGAAAGGGTCAACCGGTACCTGCTCAAGCCCAACAAGGACACGACCCTGGATGACGTGCTTGCCTATGTGCGCGGCCTTGTGGAAAGCCCGGACAACGTGTTTCTGGCCATCCTGGACCGCGCAACGGACGAGCACATCGGTAACGTGCGCCTCGGACCCATGGACCATGAATCCCGCGTGTGCCAATATTCCATGATGATCGGCAACGCGGACTACCACGGCCGGGGCGTGGGAACCGAAACCGTGGCTCTGGCCGCGGACATCTGTTTTCGTACTCTCGGATTCCGCAAGCTCTTTCTGGACGTGGTCGAAGAAAATAAAGCCGCCGTGCGCATCTACGAAAAAAACGGCTTTCAGACCGAAGGCGTTCTGCGCGCCCACAAACTGCTGAACGGCCGCCTGCATGACCTGCGCATCATGAGCCTGTTCAACCCGGCAGAGAGGTAAGCATGCCGCGTCACATCGCCGTGATCCCGGCCCGTATGGGCAGCAAGGGATTTAAATTCAAAAACCGCAAGTTCTTCTGCTTCACCGCGGATTTCCTCGACACCGTGGAATGGTTCGACCGCGTCATCGTGTCCACGGACGACCCCGTGGTGGAGGAATACGCCAGGGAACGCGGCCACGAGGTGCACCAGCGGCCCCAGGCTTTGGCCGGATCCGCCGTACCCATCCACGCCGTGTTCGAAAGCGTGATCGCGGGCATGGACATTCACCCGGACGACTACCTTTGGCTGTTCTACCTGCCCGTGCTGTACAAAAGCCGGCGCCACTTCGAGCATGCCCGGGGCATTGTGGAAAGCGGTCGGTGCGACAGCCTCTGCACCTTTGTCCCGGCCCGAAGCCATCCCTACAACTGCTGGCGCCGGGATCCCGACTCCGGCAAAATGGTACAATACATCGAAAACGACTGCTTTCGTCGGCAAGACCTTCCCGACGCCTGGGTACACTATCATTACGTGTACAGCTTCCGGGCGGGCGCACTGCCCACGCTCAACAGCGAGATGATCAACGCCGACACCCATCCATACTTTCTTGACGAAACCACCCGCGACCGACTCATAGAGATCGACGAACCCGAAGATTACGAGCGTTGGAAGGCCGCCGGATACCCTACGGGAGATCATGATGACTAAACCGAACATTCAACGATCCAATGAAATCTACGCCCGCGCCAAGGACATCATTCCAGCGGGAAGCCAGACCTTTTCCAAAGGCGTGACCCAGTTTGTGGAAGGCTTTGCCCCCAAATATCTGCACCGAGGCAAAGGAGCCTACGTCTGGGACGTGGACGAGAACAAATACCTCGACTACATCATGGGCTGCCATCCCATCGTGCTGGGCTATTGTGATGAGGACGTGAACAACGCCATCATTGATCAGCTCGGACGAGGCACCACCTTCAGCCTCATGAACGAGCTGGAAGTGGACGTGACCGAAAAGATCATCGACACCGTGCCTTGCGCCGAGGCCGCCCGCTTCGGCAAAAACGGCGCGGACGCCACCAGCGTGGGCGTGCGCATTGCCCGGGCCGTCACGGGCCGCGACCACATCGCCTATTGCGGCTACCACGGCTGGCACGACTGGTACATCGCCAACACGGACCTGAACAGCGGCATTCCGGAATTCAACAAGCAGCTCGCCCACTCCTTCAACTACAACGACCTGGACAGCCTGGAACAAATTTTCAAGGCGCACCCGGACGAAGTGGCCATCGTGATCATGGAGGCGCTGACCATCCTTGAACCCAAGGACAATTTCCTCCATGAAGTGAAAAAAATGGCGCACCACTACGGCGCGCTGCTCATGTTCGACGAAATCATCACAGGCTACCGTTTTGCCGTGGGCGGCGCCCAGGAACTGACCGGCGTGACCCCGGACCTGACCTCCCTGGCCAAGGCCATTTCCAACGCCGTGCCGCTTTCCGCCATCTGCGGAAAAAAAGAATATCTCTTTGCCCTGGAAAAAACGTTCTTCTCCTTTACCTACGGCGGAGACTGCATTGGCTTGGCCGCGGCAAGCGCCGCCATCCCCAAGATCAAGGAAAACAACGTCCCCGCCCACCTCTGGCGCGTGGGCGAGGTGCTGCAAACAGGCTTCAACACCCTGGTAAAGGATCTGGGCCTGGACGATTTCTTCCAGTGCCTGGGCTATCCCTGCCGGACCATCATCAGCTTCAACGGGCAAGGCCGGTACGACGATCTGGAGATGAAATCCTTCCTCCAGCAGGAGTTGCTGCGCGAGGGCGTTCTCTGGGCAGCGTACCACGCCATTTCCTGGTCGCACGGGGACAAGGACATCGCCTTTACCCTCAATGCCTATGAAACCGCCCTGAAAAAATTCAAGGATGTGGTGGACAAAGGGCTGGATCTGCGCTCGCAGATCGACGGCATCCCGGTCCGGCCCGTATTCCGCAAGGTAGCGGACTTCAACTCCTACACCCGGGAAAAGAAATAGCCCGGCTTGAAACACGGATTTTCCATGAAAGCGCTTTTCCTCGGACTCGGCGGCGTGGGACAACGCCATCTTCGCAACCTGCTCCAACTCAGGCCGGACGTGCGTCTTGCCGCGGTGCGGCACGGCGACCGCGCCTTTGAAATCGGCTATGACCTGCAACCCGATTATTCCGTGGACATCATGGAAAAATACGGCATCCAGCGTCTGGCCGATCTGGATGAAGCCCTGGCCTGGAAGCCGGACCTCGCGGTGGTGGCCTCCCCCACCAGCGCGCACATGGAGCAGGCCACGGCCCTGGCCCGGGGCGGGGTTCCGGTTTTCCTGGAAAAGCCGGTCTCCGCGGACCATGAGGGGCTGGACGACTTGGTGCGTCTGGCCTCCCGGCCCGCCACTCCGGTCATGGTGGGCTATATGTTCCGCTTTCATCCCGGGGTGCGCCGATTCCTGGAACTGGTCCGGGAGCGTGCCGCGGGACGGCCCCACACCATGCACGTGCAGCTCAATTCCTACATGCCTGCCTGGCACTCCTATGAAAAGTACAACGAGTTCTACGCCGGTCGTAAGGATCTGGGCGGCGGGGCCGTGCTTTCGGAAATCCATGAGCTGGACTTGATCTCGGCCATGCTTGGAGAGCCGCACTCGGTCCACGCCAGCGGGGGAACCCTTTCCAGCCTGGAACTGGACGTGGAGGACACGGCCTGCGCTCTGCTGGAATTTGGCGTGGACGGACGCCCCTTCCCGGTGACGCTGCAAATGTCCTTTGTGCAGCGTCCTCCCACCCGCCGGATCACGCTCTACGCCGAGAACGGCACCATCGAATGGCAGGGCATGACCAGCTGCATCACCCTGCGCGGCACGGACGGGACCGAAACCGTGGAAGACTTTTCCTCCTTTGAACGAAACCAAATGTTTCTGGATGAGCTGGAACACTTCCTTCATTGCCTGGAGCGGGGAGAGACACCCCTGACCAATCTTCCGGACGTGGCCGGCGGACACCGGTTGGCTCTGCAAATCCGCGACGCCCTGGCCTAACCTGACGCACGAGACAACCATGCGAACCAAACGATCCATTCTTTCATAACCCGTCCGCTTACGGAGTCCGGCTGATTACTGGCAGCTCCGGTTCGGTGGTCCAAGACTTTGCTATTCCCGGCTCCCAGCTTTCCTGAACAACACATGGCATGGAGAACCAACAAGATGGCGCTATTTACCATTCGTTCCCAAAACCCTCTTTACCACATTCGCGACACCACTCTGGGCCGCTCGCTCTTCCGAGTCCAAAAGAGTCCCGCCTTCGTTGGCCTAAGCGATAATTACGCCACATGCGTAGCCCCTATCACCGTTGATTCCATGCGTGACGGAAAACACATTTTGCTCTTTGGACTCCCTAAAACTGGAAATTATTGGTTCAACAATCTTATTGTCGAGTCCCTTGGCCTGGAGTTCAAAACACAGGTGCAGTTCACGCATTCGAAATTCCGGGATAAGCACCGATACAATACAAATATTCTTAGGTCGGCCTGCATCATTCGCGACATCCGGGACATGGTGGTCTCACTTTGGCACTGGCTTCCCAAAGGGCCGGCAGCAAAGGACTCCAGAGCACCCTTGCTCAGAACCATGGAGCAGTTTTACTTTCAGTGGTTTTTACCGATTTATTCCCAACACAGGCGTTGGGGAGACTGGATAGAATACCCCAAAACTCTTGTCCGCACAGGCATTCCCATCGTCAGATATGAAGACCTTCACGACGACACCTTCGGTGAAATAACCCGTGTTCTAAAATGGTGGAAAATAGAATACTCAGAACAGGCCGTTCAAGACGCCATTGAGAAAAATACTCTACAGAACGTCAAAAAGAACGCCGGAACCGTGGGCACATATCCCAAAGGCCATGTACGAAAAGGAGGATATGGGGGATATAAGGAAGTATTGCCGCAAGTCATTCTTGACGACATCAATATCCGCTTCAAAGCCTATATCGACGACTGGGGATATGCTTACTATTAATAGGTTCTGCTACCGTTATCCCCATAAGGCAGCATGAGGTCTTGTATTAGAATCGGCTAAAGGAATTCCTCCGGTGCTGTTTTTTGAGCTATCCCGCCATCAAGGACCAGTCCAACTCGTATAAAGCGTGTTTCCAATCCACGATTCAGTTTGCGCGAAAGTTTGTCCCGGCCCCCTTGACTTGCGGGCCGGGCTGCTTATTCTCCCAACCTGCGTACATGCCCGGCCGGGAGTGCGGCTCAAACCGCCCCGCCGTTCCATACATTCCGCGAACTTCAAGGAGAGAGACCGTCATGAACCTGAAGCCCCTGCACGACAATGTTCTGATTCAGCGCGAGGAATCCGAGGAGCGCACCGCTTCCGGCATCATCATCCCCGATTCCGCCAAGGAACGCCCCCAGCGCGGCACTGTCCTGGCCGTGGGCCCGGGCAAAGGCGAAGCCGCCATGAATCTGAAAAAGGGCGACACCGTGCTCTTTGCCAAATACGCCGGAACCGAGTTCAAGGTGGACGGCCTGGAACTGGTCATCATGCGCCAGGACGACGTCATCGCCATCGTTGAATAAGTTCACAAGGATCATCACACCATGAGCGCTAAAAGCATCAATTTTCAAGAGATTGCCCGCAACGGCCTGAAACGGGGCGTGGATACCCTGGCCGACGCCGTCAAGGTCACCCTCGGTCCCAAGGGCCGCAACGTCCTGCTGGAAAAAGGCTGGACCCCGTCCATCACCAAGGACGGCGTGACCGTGGCCAAAGAAATCGACCTCAGCGACAAGTTCGAGAACATGGGCGCCCAGATGGTCAAGGAAGTGGCCTCCAAGACAAACGACATCGCCGGCGACGGTACCACCACCGCCACGGTGCTGGCCCAGGCCGTCTTCTCCCAGGGTCTCAAGCTCATTGCCGCCGGACGCAACCCCCTGGCCGTGAAGCGCGGCATCGACAAAGCCGTAAACGCGGTGATCGAACAGCTGGACAGCATGGCCAAGCCCATCAACAGCGTGGCGGAACTGGCCCAGATCGGCACCATCTCCGCCAACGGCGACACCTCCGTGGGGGACATCCTGGCCCAGGCCATGGACAAGATCGGCCATGAGGGCGTGATCACCATTGAGGAAGCCAAGTCCATGGAAACCACCCTGGACGTGGTGGAAGGCATGCAGCTGGACCGGGGCTACGTTTCCCCCCATTTCGTTACGGACCAGGAAAAGATGGTCTGCGAGATGGAGGAACCCTACGTCCTGCTCACGGACAAAAAAATCTCCAATCTGCGTGAAATCCTGCCCGTGCTGGAGCAGGTCGTCAAAACCCAGCGTCCCCTGCTGATCATCGCCGAGGACATCGCGGGCGAAGCCCTGGCCACCATGGTGGTCAACAAGCTGCGCGGCGGCCTGAAAATCTGCGCCATCAAGGCGCCGGCCTTTGGCGACCGCCGCAAGGCCATGCTCCAGGACATCGCCGTGCTCACGGGCGGCGAGGTGGCCACGGACGACCTGGCCATCAGCCTGGAATCCCTGACCATCAACCACCTCGGCAGCGCCAAAAAGATCACGGTCAGCAAGGACAACACCACCATCGTGGACGGCCTGGGCGACGCCGAGGCCATCAAGCACCGCTGCGACACCATCGAGGCGGAAATCCGCGAGTCCACCTCCAGCTACGACCAGGAAAAGCTGCACGAGCGCCTGGCCAAACTCATGGGCGGTGTGGCCGTCATCCAAGTCGGCGCAGCCACGGAAGTGGCCATGAAAGAAAAGCGCGACCGCGTGGAAGACGCCCTGCACGCCACCCGCGCCGCGGCTGAGGAAGGCATTCTGCCCGGTGGCGGGTGCGCCCTGGTCCGCGCTGCCGCGGCCCTGGACAACCTGACCCCGGCCGACGACGACGAATTGGCCGGCGTGGACATCATCCGTCGGGCTATTGAGGAGCCGCTGCGCCAGATCGCCTCCAACGCGGGCTTTGAAGGCTCCCTGGTGGTGGCGAAAGTACGCGACGGCAAGGACGGATTCGGCTTTAACGCCGCAGTGGGCCAGTATGAAGACCTGCTCGCCTCGGGCGTCATCGACCCCAAAAAGGTGGTGCGCATCGCCCTGCAAAACGCGGCTTCCGTCTCCGGCCTGATGCTGACCACGGAATGCTCCATTGCCGAAAAGGTGGACGAGGAAGACTAGTCCCCTGCTCGAATCGTACCCTGTACACGGGCCGGACCCTGGGCAATTCGTCCGGTTCGGCCCGTTTTTTGTTTCCGCCCCGCCGGAGCAGAACACGACGCACACGTCTTGACCATCCGGTCCGTGGCGACTATGTTTCCGCGCACTGCCGGGTTGTTGCCCGGACCAACAAGGAGGCACCATGAGCACTAAAAAAACCGTCTATCAGCTGGTGGTAGTGGCCAAGGACCAGGAGACTCCCTTGCGGGTGTCCACGGACCATCGGCACCTGGAGCTGGAACGGCAACGCCATATCCGTTCCCTGGCTCCCGGGTACGCGGAAATCCGCGAAATTTCGAAGTAGCTTCGGGCACTGAATGCCCGAGCAACGGCCGTTTGGCCCAGCAATCGGAACATTCGCTTCGTCACCGCAACCATGGATTGCGTTTTTTCATGGGCATGCCGTGCATGTCCGGCGCGATCCGCCCAATTTTCCAGGGCAATGGCCCAGTTGTCCGCCCTTGTGACAGGACGAGAACAAGGGCTGATCCCGCAGGGATCGGCATTGCAGGCGGTGCAAAAGCAGAGAGCCGTCGGGCGGTCCTTCCCTCCGGATCGGAGCGTAGCTCTGTACGTGAACGCTGGAAGGCATTGAAGCAGCGGCGCAAATTCTCTTTGCACCAGTCTGAAAAAGGAAGCGACCGGGCCGAAGTCCGGTCGCTTTTTTCTATCGGCCCGCTGCTGCTCGTGCCCCGATTAACCGCGGACCGTTTCGATCAGGTATCGGCGGCAGGCCATTGTGCCCTGCCTGCCGCCAAACATCGATCGAAAGGCGTTCCCTCTCTCGAATCGCTTTAAAATCTTTCAAAATCCTTCTCGCTCCTGTCCGCCGACCCGGGTTCCAGCTGCCCGGCAGGAACGGACCGGGCCTTGAGCGCCGGCGTGCTTCGTTTCCCGGAAGCCGCATCAACCTTGAAATACTCCATGCTTTGTTGCAGCTCTTCGGCCTGGCTCGACAGCTCCTCGGACGTGGAAGCCATCTGCTCGGAAGCGGACGCGTTTTGCTGCACCACCTGCTCCATCTGGGTTACGGCCCGGGTAATCTGCTCGATGCCCGTGCTCTGTTCTTTTCCGGCCGCGCTGATCTCCTGCACCAGATCCGCGGTCCGGCGGATTTCCGGCACCAGTTCACGCAGCATTTCCCCGGCATGTTCCGCCACCTTGGTGGAATTGCTGGACAGCTCGCTGATCTCACCGGCAGCGGTTCCGCTCCGCTCGGCCAGCTTGCGCACCTCTGCGGCAACCACGGCAAATCCTTTACCGTGTTCCCCGGCGCGGGCCGCTTCAATGGCCGCGTTCAAGGCCAGGAGGTTGGTTTGCCGTGCAATCTCCTCCACGATGGTGATGCGTTCGGCAATATCTTTCATGGCTTCCACAGCTTCGGCCACGGCCTCGCCGGTTTTGGCGGCCTTTTGCGCCGCGGCCGTGGAAATGGCCTCGGTCTGCTCGGCATTGTCCGCGCTTTGCTGGATATTGGATCCCATTTGCTGCATGGAACTGGAGACCTCTTCCACAGAAGCGGCCGACTCGGTGGCCCCTTCGGAAAGGGTCTGCGCCGTGGCGGAAAGTTGTTCACTGCCCGAGGCCACATTCTGAGTGGCAATGTTCACCTCGCCGACCACACGTTGCAGTTCATGGACCATCCCACGCAACGAACCGGCCAGAATGCCGATTTCATCACGCTGGTCCACGTCCACCTCCACCGTAAGATCCCCCCGGCTCACCTGTTCGGCAAACTGCACGCCCTTGCGAAGCGGCAGCACAATGCCGCGGGCAATGGTCCAGGCCAAAAAAATCCCCAAGGCCATGGCCACCCCCGCCACCACCGCAATCATGGTCCTGGTGGCATCGGCGCTGTCCAGCATCTGCTGATCAGTCATAATATTTTCGGCCACAACGCTTCCGGTCTGGTCGAGCAGATCCTGCACCTGACGCAGGGCCGGAATGGTCTGGTCCACATAGACACGCTTGGCTCCCTCCAGACCGGCGATGCGCTCCTCCTGCCAGGCGATCACGCTCTGAAGCCCTTCCAGGGTCTTTTGTGCGGCGGGTTCGGTAACACGCTGATAATAGGCCCAGGCTCCGTCAAAATCCCCGCGATTCAACCGGGCATTGATTTCCACAACCGATTCATGCAAGCGGGCATGCGGTTCAAAAAGCGGCTGCACACGCGCCGCGAACTCGGTATCCTTCTGCATCATTTCACGGGTTTCCTGCGCATAAAGCCATTGCCCCAAACCGCATTCCCGTGGATCTTCCTGCACATCCACCCGGGGCTGACGCCCATTGACCGCCTCCACTACCTGAGCGGACCAAAGCAGGTGGTCCACCTGGCGGGCATACAGAAACCCCACCAACTGCGGATCCACCTCCCGGTACAACTCCGCGATCTTCACAGCGCTTTCATGCAGCTCCCGGTGGGGCTTTTCAATGCGCTCCATGAGCGGGGCAATCTCAGGCACCAATCTTTCCGCCCGGATCCGGCCCTCGCCGTAATACCACCGACCAAACGCACACTTTTTCGGATCGGTTTCCGCGTGCAGTTCGGAGACATGCTTGTCCGTGATCAACTCGTTGACCTGCTCCGCCCATTTGAGATGGTCCACGATGCGCAATACGAAATCGCCGCGCAGCTTGTTGCCCTCAATGACCTCGCCGGCATTGCGGACAATGCCGCCAATGCCCAAAACGGCCCACACGGAAAGCACGCCCAGCAGTCCGAGCACAAGCCCGAACCCAATGAAAAATTTTCCTCCAAGGCGTACATCCTTCCAATGTTTCATGCCGAGTCCTCCGATCCGGTAACTGCCCCCAAAACGTTTGCTTCACGCAGTAAACGTTCCAATGCTTCCTGGTCGGCCCGCCCTTCCAGCCGTCCTCTTTCCTCACCGTAGGCATCGAAAACAAGGTAGGTGGGGGTGCCATGGATGTTCAGCCGCAACATGACCGCTGAAACCCGCGGCACTTCGGCCCACAGAGCGAAAACATGGGCCGGGAGCGACTCTGTTGCGGCTTCCACCACACGGCGATGTTGTTCGTACTCCTCGTCCCGATGCACACAGGCGAGAAACATGGGCCGTTCTTCACGCAACAAGCGTTCAATATCAGCGGGATGCACATCTTTCAGCATGGCCTCGCTCCTTGAACGGACTTAGCAAAAGATGCGCCAGTTTGGGAGGTTACGTGAAAACGCTGTTCTTTCAGGCAATTAAGCACAACTTTGTTCAATACCGACACCGCGCGCAACTGTCCCATGGGACAGTTTGTTCAGACACATATTGTGTCATTTGTTTACAGTTTCAGTTCCAATTCCGCCATGCGCCGGTACAAGCTGCTCCGGCTGATGCCCAAGGCACGCGCCGCACGGCTACGGTTCCAACGGGAATCTTCCAACGCCGACAAAATGGCGGAACGGTCCAGTCCGGCAGGACGCGCCCCACGTTCCCGGCGGGACGAACGCAGTTCCGGTGGAAAATGTTCCGGACGCAACACGCCGCCCCGACAAAGAATACACGCATGTTCCACCGCATGACGCAACTCCCGCACGTTGCCCGGCCAGGGATAATTGAGCAGCAATTCCAGCGCGTCCGGCGAGGGTTCCGAAACATCACGCCCCATGCGGGTACGAAACAGACTCACAAAATGGTTCACCAGCAGCGGGATGTCCTGGGTACGACGGCGCAGAGGCGGGAGCGGTATCACCATGACCTTGAGCCGGTAATAGAGATCCTCGCGAAACACGCCCCGGCGCACCAGGGCCGGTAAATCCGCATTGGTGGCCGCCACCACGCGCACATCCGCAGGACGCGACACGGATTCCCCCAGCCGCTCGTACTCCCTGTTCTCCAGGAATCGAAGCAGCTTCAACTGCGTGCGGATGGAAATCTCCCCAATTTCATCCAAAAAAATCGTGCCGCCCTCTGCCGCCTGGAAACGTCCCACCCTGTCCCGCAATGCCCCGGTGTACGCTCCCTGCACATGGCCGAACAGTTCGCTCTCCAACAATTCCTCGGGCAGGGCCGCACAATTGACACGCACCAACGGTCCCTTGGCCCGGCTTCCCTGGCGGTGCAGCGCTTCGGCCGCCAACTCCTTGCCCGTGCCGGATTCCCCCAGAAGCAGCACCGTGCTGTCCAGATGCGCCAACCGGTCCAGGAGGGAAAACACCTCCCGCATGGGTTCGGAACGGCCCACCAGATCATGAAAACGATTTTGCCGGGCCAGTTCGGTTTCCAGCCGTACCAGCCGGGAAACGTCGCGCAGGATCAATACCGCACCGTTCAACGGCGACCCCGTGCCGGACAAGGGTGCGGTGTTCAACACCACCACCTTGGACACACCGTTCCCGTCCCGGCACTCAAACCGATATTCCCGAACGGGTTCGTCCCGTTCCACGGTACGGCGCAGCATTTTCAGACAACCGGCCATGCAGGATCCAGGCTCGTCCACGGGAGGGCGTCCCAAAATGGACTTGCGACGCAGGCCACTGATGCGCTCGAAGGCGCTGTTGGCCTCCAGCACGGTCATATCCTCGGCCACAATAAGCAGTCCTTCGGGCAGACTGGTAAAAATCGCCTCCAAATTGCGACGATACCCTTCCACACGCTCCCGAAGCCGTCGTCCCGCGGCCTCCTGACGCACGTTTTCCGTGATGTCCTTGGCATAGACCGCCACCCGGCGCACTTCCCCGCCTCCGCCGCACACGGGATACAACCGCACCTCCATATGCATGCCCCGGCGCTCATCCCGCAACAGGACCGGCTGCTTTTCCCGCAGCACTTCTTCGAACGCGGCCCGGCGCTTGTCCACGATGTCGTCCGGGAACAGGTCGAAGCACACGCGGCCAGGCAGGGAATCGACATCCAGGTCGAACCGCTGGGCTGCCGTGGCATTGCCCAGCAGCACTACGCCGTTGCGGTCCAGCAGCATGATAGAATCGGACGTGGCGTCCAGCACCCCGCGAAGCGCCTCGTCCCGTTCCCGAAGGGCGTTCAAGGCCGCGCACAGAGCTGTCCCGTCAGCCACATCCCCGGGACAAAGCATGCCGTCCAGATCGGAAAAACCTTCCCGATTCGGTGCTGTTTTGTCCCGCTCTTTTTTTTCGGCCATCCTCTCCCCCTGGCTGCAACGCCTCTTCGTGTGTTCTTTCACGCGGTCCGCCACAGGTCGCCAGCGCCTCTGCAATCCCCTGCGCGAGCCTTCATTTCCGACCTGCACTATTGACGATTCCCTGGCGGGAACGGTATCAATTTTTTCAACATCCATCATCCAGGAGAACGCCATGGTCCGTTTTTTTCTTTCTTTGCTGTCGGTTTTGTTCGTTGCCGCCCCAAGCCTTGCGGCTCCGTGCATTTCAGCCGACCCGGGTCCGGCCGTCTCCACACCGTTCGCCACGATTGCGCCGCAACAGCAACGCATGAGTCCGGATCTGGCGGAATGGCCGGGCGCGCCCTGCGTCACGGACGCGGACTGCGGGGATTTGCGCTGTTGCGACGGCGTGTGCGCCGACTCCTGCCGGGCCGACGAGGCCATCTTCAACGCGGAGAGCGCACAAACCCCGCGTCCATAACGCGGCCCGGTTCCCCGTCACGAGAGCGGCGTTCCATACGTCCTGGAACTGTGCTATACCGGATGCCAAACCCGACAAAACAGCCGGAGGATATGCCTCCGATTTCTGGGAGTGGACACCATGACCAAACTATTGAAACGAATTCTTCTCGTCCTGGGCGGCCTGGCCGTCCTGCTGGCCGTCGGCCTTACCCTGGTGGTCCTGCTGGTGGATCCCAATGAATACAAGGACGACATCACCAAAGCCGTGTACGAAACCACGGGCATGGAACTGACCATTGAAGGCAACCTGGAGCTGCGGGTGTTCCCCTGGATCGGCGTGGACACCGGCGCGGTCCGGCTGGGCAACCCGCCGGGCTTTGGGGATGAGCCGTTCGTGAGTCTGCAAAGCGCGTCCGTCAGCCTCCAGGTGCTGCCCTTGCTTTCCGGCTCGGTGCAGGCCGGACAAATCGACGTGCAGGGACTGCGGCTGAACCTGTTGCGCAATGCGGACGGCGCCGCCAACTGGGAAGCCCTGGGCAAAAAGGACGCTGCGGAAACCGCCCCGGCGGAAGAGCAACCCCAATCCGGCGCGGACAAGGCCGGCCAAGGCCTGGACCTGGCCATCGGCGGGCTGAACGTCACGGACGCCAACATTCTTTTCGACGACCGGCAGGCGGGAAAGCGCTTTGCCCTGGAGGGGCTGAATCTCCGCCTGGGTGAGGTGCAGCCGGGGCAACCCTTTGATATGAAGGTTTCCCTGGGGCTTGAAAGCTCCCAGCCGCCCCTGGGGGCCGACATTCAGGTTCAGGCCGTGGCTGCCCTGGATCTGGCGCAGCAGGTCTATGAGCTGAACGACTTGCAGGCCACGGTCCAGGCCCGGGGAGAAGCCGTACCCGGTGGGGAAACCACTGTGCAGGCCGATGCCCGAACCTTGCTTGCGGACCTGGGCCGTCAGGTGGTCACCACCGAAGGACTGACCCTGAACGTCTACGGCGTGACCCTGAACGCCGAGCTGGCCGCCTCGGACATCAAGTCCGCGCCCCGAGCCAAGGGTACCCTGCGCGTGGATCCCTTTGACGCAAAAAAGCTGCTGACCGCCCTGGGCCAGACCCCCCCCGAAACCACCGATCCCACGGCCCTGGGCAACGTGTCCCTGGCTCTTGGCTTTGATTACGGCCCGGATGCGGCCACCGTGCATGATCTGATCCTGAACCTGGACGGACAGGAAATCACGGGCGAGGCCAGCATGATCGCCGGAGACGTCCCCGCCTACGACGTCAAAATCCAGGCCGACTCCCTGAATCTGGATCCCTACCGTGCGCCCCAGGCCGAAGAGCCGGCCGAGACCGAGGCGGAAACGGATCCGCAAACCACTCCGGCGGGGCAGGACGAAAAGCCCCTGCTGCCCAAGGCCGTTGCCGAACAATTGCGCTCGCTCCGGCTGGACGCCCTACTCAAAGTGGGACAGCTCAAGGCCTCACCCGCGGAACTCTCCGACCTTCTGATTCTCATCACGGCCCGCGACGGTCTGCTCAAGGTGGAACCCGCCTCCTTCACCCTCTACGAAGGCGACCTGACCTCGTCCATGAGCATGGACGTGCGCGGCACCATTCCCAACTACGCCCTGAACCTGGATCTGAACGGGCTGGCCATCGGTCCCCTGCTCCAGGCCATCCAGGGCAAGGAATCCCTGAGCGGACGCACCAATGCCGAAACAGCGCTCACGGTCCGGGGCAACACCCTGGAGCAGCTCAAGCGGACCTTGAGCGGCAACGTACGTTTCGACATCCACGACGGCGTGTTTCCGGGCGTGGACCTGGCAGGCGTGATGACCAAGGCCTACCGCAAACTTGAATCCTCGGGTGACGGTGAGATTCAGACCCAGGAAGATGCACGCACCCAGTTCGGCCTGGTCTCCGGCTCCGCCACCATCACCAACGGTCTGGTGGACAACCGCGACTTCCTCTTCAAGTCCCCGTTTCTGCAGGCCGACGGCGAAGGCGTGGTCAGCCTGCCGGAAAACTCGGTCAACTATCTGGTTGTGGGCGCCCTCCTGGCCTCCACCGAGGGACAGGGCCGGGGCGACAAGGCCGACTACGTGGGCATCGGCATTCCCATCCGCGTAAAGGGCGATTTCGACGATCTGCACTTCTGGCCCGATCCTGTGAAGTGGGCCGAGATGATCGCAGGGGGCGCGCTGAACATCCTGGGCGACGGCGCGGAAACCGTGCTGGACACCCCGGGCGCGCTCCTGGACGCGGTGGGCGGCCTGGGTTCCAAAAACGAGGGCGCGGCCAAGGAAGAGCCGACACAGGGAGCCGCTCCGGACCAATCCTCCTCATCCAATCCCCTGGACGAAGTGGAAAAGGGGCTGAAAGGCCTTTTCTAACGCCGGATTCCGGCACACGGCAGTAACGGTCCGTCCGCACCGGAACCCCGGTCGGGCGGGCCGATGTCTTGCCAAACCCCAATGACGGGCGTAAAAGAAAGAAAGCTTCATCGTTTTTTCCAATATGCATCGGGCAAACGTTTTCTCACATTTTTCCAGCATGTTCCATGCCCGATACACTGCCAAGGAGACCGCACATGAGCCAATCCTTTGACACGGACCTGCAACGCAGCGGGCTTACCCGTCGCGATTTTCTCCGTCTCACTTCAGCGTTCACGGCCACGGCCGTGATGGCTCCCCTGTTGGACGGATGCGCGGTCAATCCCGTCACCGGCCAAAGCCAGCTCATGTTCCATTCCAAGGAAGATGAGATCGCCATGGATCAAAACGCGTCTCCGCATCAATTTTCCAATGACTACGGTCCTGTTCAGGATGCGGCCCTGAATAATTACGTGGACTCGCTGGGCAAAAAGATGGGACGGCTCAGCCACCGGCCGGACATGCCCTACAACTATCGGGTTCTGAACGCCACCTACGTCAATGCCTACGCCTTTCCCGGCGGGTCCATCGCCACCACCCGGGGTATTTTGCTTGAGCTGGAAGACGAAGCCGAGCTGGCCGCTCTGATCGGCCATGAGAACGGACACGTCAACGCCCGGCATACCAGCGCGTCCAGAAGCAAGGGGCTGGTGCTCTCCGCGATCATGGCCGGGGCCACGGCGTATGCCACCTCCCAGGCGGGCAGCGGATGGCAGCCGCTCATCGCGGGGCTTGGAACCCTGAGCACCTCCGCCCTGCTGATGCACTACAGCCGTGAAAACGAACGGCAGGCCGACGACCTGGGCATGGAATACGCCACCCGCGCCGGGCTGAACCCGAAGGGCATGGTCGGACTGCATGAACTGCTCATGAGTCTGAACAAGCGCAAGCCCACCATTCTTGAAACCATGTTCGCCACCCACCCCATGAGTTCCGAACGCCATGCCACCGCGGTCAAGGCCGTGAACGGCAAATACAAGCCCTACACCAGGCTCCCTTCCAACAGGGAGCGGTTCATGGACCATACAGCGCGACTGCGGCGACAAAAAGGCGTGGTCAAGGAGCTGCAAAACGGCTCGGACCACATGCGTAAGGAAGACCTCATGCAGGCGGAACAGTCCTACTCCCGCGCCCTGAACATGCAGCCCAACGACTATGCCGGTCTACTGATGATGGCCGAGTGCCAGGCCGCGCTGGACCGTCCGCGCAAGGCGGAACAATACGCCCGCCGCGCCAGCCAGATCTATCCGCAGGAACCCAGGGCGCAGCTCAACATGGGCGTGGCCCGGCTCATGGGTCGCCGCTACAACGCCGCCTACGAAAACTTCGTACGCTACGACCGCATGTTGCCCGGCAATATTCAGATGGAATTCTTCAAGGGATACGCTATGGATGCAGCCGGTAACAAGCAACAGGCCAGTTCCCACTACTATTCCTACCTCCAGCAGGTACGCCAGGGTGATCAGGCCGTGTATGCCTATCAGCGGCTGCGCACGTGGGGCGTGGTTCAGTGATCCGCTTGACCACCGGCTCCAAGAGCCAGCACCCGGCGGATTTCCTGCAATAGATTCGACAGCAACACGGGTTTGGAAAGATATCCGTCAAACCCGTGCTGCAACAATTTTTCCTGATCTCCCCGCATGGCGTGGGCTGTGAGCGCCACCACGGGCAACCGGGCCAGATCGCGCCGCAACTCGGAACGGATGGTGCGCAACGTATCCCACCCGTCCAGCCGGGGCATCTGGATATCCAGAAGCAGTACATCCGGTTTTGGCCCGGTATGGTGTCGCAAATACTCCAGACACTGCTCGCCATCCACCACACTCTGCACACGGATGTCCGCGCGTTCCAACAATCGCGTCACTGCGATGCGGTTCACGGCATCGTCCTCGGCCAGCAGCACCCGCAGGCCGCGCAGATCCATTCCCTCTGCGGAAACAGGTTGCGATTCGGATCCCGTGGCCGCCGCCTCCGCCTGGATGTCCGGTACATCCAGGCTTAAACTCACATACACATCCGTGCCGCGATCCGGCTCACTATCCACGGCCACATGCCCGCCCATGAGGTCCAGCAGGCGCTTGACAATGGAAAGACCAAGTCCGGCTCCCTCGAATCGACGGTTAAAATCCCGTTCCACCTGGGTAAACGGTTGGAACAAGGTCTCCAAGGCCTCCTCGGGAATGCCGATGCCCGAATCCGAAATCACGAACAGTAGGCGGGTTCGCTGCTCCGTTGTTTCCAGCGGGGAAACCTCCAGCCGCACTGTGCCGCCGCTGGAAAATTTCACGGCATTGCCCGTCAGGTTGAATAGCACCTGCTGGAGGCGCACAGGGTCGCCCATGACCAGGTCGGGCGTTTCCGGATGGATATGCAACTCCAGGCCCACGCCCTTTTTCTCGGCCGTGGGCAGCAGCAATTCCCGAATGGAGCGGAAAAGTTCCCGCAGGCGAACCGGTTCCCGCGTTACGGATAAACGGCCCGCCTCAATGCGCGAGATGTCCAGGATATCACCCAGAAGACGCGTCAGCCGCAAGGAGGATCGGAGCGCGGTGCGGACATATTCGCTCTGCTCCGGAGCCAGTCCGGTGGTCTCCAGCAACTGCAACAGCCCCACCACCCCGTTAAGCGGGGTTCGCACCTCATGGCTCATGTTGGCCAGAAACTCACTTTTGGCCCGGCTGGCCTCCTCGGCGCGGCTCATGGCCCGGCGCAATTCCTCTTCCGTCTGCATTCGCCGGGTCACATCCGCAAAAATGGCCGTCACTTCACCCGAGGAAAGCCGGTACACCCGGTTTTCCCGCCAGCCTTGGCGCTGCTCATCCTCATACCAACGGGGCGGCAGGTCTACAGGCTCGCCGCTCAGCATGACGTGCTGCAATGTCCCCACCAACCCGAACCGATCCATATGTGGAAAGCATTCCAACAGGGGACGGCCCACCACGTCGGCCTTGGTTACTTTGGTGATGCGCTCGGCGCTGGGATTGAAATCCGAAAAAACGAATCCGTTCACGTCCTCGTCCCAACGATACACGGCCAGGCCGTCGGGCATGTTCTCAAACACGCCCCGGTACCGGAACTCATCGATTTTATAATGGGTGATGTCGTCGATCTGGGAAAGGATGGTTTCCACGGTTCCGTCCTCGCCCGGAAGCGCGGAATTGAACCAACGGCAATACCGGACCTCTCCGGTCCTGGTATAATTCCGATTTTCCGAGATATTATACTGCTCTTCCCCTCGGTAGAGCCGGGCAATGCGGCGCTCCACATCCGCTTGATCCTCATCATGAACGAACCGCCAGTCAGCCCATGTCCGTCCGCAGATTTCCTCGGCGGACCAACCAAACACCTCTTCAGCCCGGCGAGACCAGTATTGGATGCGGCCATCGCGATCCCAGACCACGACAGCCAGCGGCGAATGTTCCACGTGCCATTGCAGTGTACCTGGTTTTCCCTGCCGGTTCGAAGTGCGCAACGTGGCTTTGAGTCCTGTGGTGTTGCGTTTCCTTTCCGCCACGGCCTGCCCTCCATTCGAGAAACTACAGGAACAAGAATCCAATTCCTTCATGTTCAATGGAGCATATCCACGTCCCGCTGTCCATTGCTCTCACCAGTTCCCGAGGGGCGAGCGTTATAATCTCTCCCAAAACGTGAGACATTTTGGTCCGTGCGTGCGCAAAAAGGGAACACCCCTCAACATGAACCATCTGTTTTTTCATTAAATATCAACACGTGGCAACTATGGCACACAGGTTGCTCCATCCCTTTCAAAAAAACGCAGGATGCTTTAGGAGAGGAATACGGTCGATCCGATTCCATCCAACCGAACGAGGAGGAACGATATGAGAAGGATTGCCATCATCGCCGTGGCGCTGGCTGCGCTGCTCTGTGCCCTTACCGCGGTGGCCATTGCTGCCGCCGACGCCCCCAAGGACGCCGTGGAGATGAAGTACCCCGGGGAACACGCCAAGTACGCCCCCATCATGTTTGAACACCATGCAGGACACCTGGGCGTGGAAGGCGGATGCGTGACCTGCCATCACACCTGGGACGGCGAAAGCGCCATTTCCACCTGTGACACGGAAGGCTGTCACAACGACACCAGCCGCGAAAACAAGCGGGAACCCACGTCCTATGACTCGGCCTTCCACAGCCGCAAGGCACCCAACAGCTGTGTGGGCTGCCACTCGGCCATGCTCAAGGCGGACGCCTCGTTCAAGGGTCCCAAGAAGTGCAACGACTGCCACAGCAAGAAGTAACCCCTTACCTCCACCCGCAACCGACGCGGTCCGTTCCCAAGTGGAGCGGGCCGCGTCCCGCGTTTCAAGGGGGCTACTCCCGACCCGGCTCCCGCAAGCCGTATTTGTTGATCTTATAATGTATGGCCCGCCGGCTGATGCCGAGCAGATCCGCGGCCGCAGTCTTGTTCCAGCGGGTATGCTCCAGGGCGCGCAAAATCGCCTGCCGCTCATTGTTTTCCAACGAAAGCTCCGTATCGTCCCCTTGCGTGGAACGGGGATGATCAGCACTCCGGGGGACGGAAACATCCTCCAATTGCAAATCCGCCGGGCGCACCAGCCCGTCCGTGGCAAACACGGCCCCGGCCTCCACCGCGTGGCGCAATTCGCGCACATTTCCGGGCCAGGAATGCGTACAAAGCAATTCCATGGCCTCCGACGAAAACCGCAATGGCTCGCGGTCCTGCTCCCCGCAGGCACGTTCCAGAAAACGCTGCGCCAGGAGCGGGATGTCCTCGGGACGCTCCCGCAACGGCGGCACCACCAGGGTCACCACCTTGATGCGGTAGTACAAATCCTCCCGAAACTCGCCGCCACGCACCATTTCCCGCAGGTCCGCGTTGGTGGCGGCCACCACCCGGCTTTCCACGCGCACGTCCCGCACATCGCCAACGGGCCGGATGGTGCCCTCCTGCAAAAATCGCAACAGGCGCGTCTGCATCTCCGGTGAAATGTTGCCGATCTCGTCCAAAAACAGGGTGCCTTTGTCGGCCTGTGCAATGAGTCCTTTTTTATCCCTGAGCGCATGCGTGAACGATCCCTTGACGTGGCCGAACAATTCACTTTCCAAAAGGCTGGCCGGAGTGGACCCGCAGTCCACCACCACAAAGGGACCATCCGAACGGCGGGAAAGCTGGTGCAACAGACGGGCGGCCAGTTCCTTGCCCGTTCCGGACTCCCCGGCCACCAGCACGTTCACGTCCGTGCGGGCCACGCGCTCCAGCAACTGCTGAAACCGGCGCATGGCCGGACTTTCACCGCCCCAGAGCACCTTGCGGATTTCAGCGCACCCGTCCCGGCCCGAGACGTCCTCCCGGGGCAGCAGCTCGCGCACCCGGCGGACCAACTCCTTGCCGTCAAACGGCTTGGTCAGATAATCCGCAGCACCGGACCGGGTCAGGGCCACGGCGTCGGGAATGGTGCCGTAGGCCGTGAGCAAAATCACGGGAATATGCGGATACTGCTCGCGCACTTCGGCAAGCAGCCCTTCACCGCCCATGCCCGGCATCTTCACATCCGAGACCACCAGGTCCACGGCCCGATCCTCCATGATGGACAGCGCCTGTTCCGCATTCTCGGAACGCACCGGCTCCAGACCGGCCGAGGCAAGGCGCGCCTCCATCACGTCCAAAATTCCCGGGTCGTCGTCCACCACCAGTACCACGCGCTTATTCGCCATGTTCGCCGTCCGTTGCCGTTGATTGTCCTTGGTCCGGGCCATCGCCCCCGTTGCCATGGGGTAACAGGAACCAGAACGCGCAGCCCGATTCCGGGTCGCGCCCCTCCACCCACATGCGTCCGCCGTGCGCCAGCACAATGCTTTGTGAAATATATAACCCCAATCCCGCACCCTCAACCGTGCCGGCCTCGCCACGATACCACTTCTGAAAGACCAACTCGCGCTCTGACTCGGGAATGCCCGGTCCCTGGTCCAACACGCCAAAGGCAACGCCCTCGGCATTCCGGCGCAACTCCAGCCGCACGGTTCCGCGTCTGGGAGAAAACTTCACGGCATTTCCCAGCAGATTGACCAACACCTGCTCCACCTGCCCGGCGTCGGCACGCACCGACCATGCGGATTCCGGCAATGGTTCGGGGGCTTCCAGGCGGATGTCCTTGGCTGCGGCCGCGGGGCGCACCCGCTCCAGCGCGGTATGGGCCAGAGTATGCGGATCAAGGGACGCGGGCGAAACATCCATCCTGCCCGCTTCCAGCCGGGACACCCGCATGAGCCGCTCCAAAAGCGCGGATAAGCGTTCGGCTTCCCGGGCCGCCAATCCCAAAAACCGCTGCTGCTTCTCGTTCACTGCACCAAAGGAACCGTCTCCCACCAGGTCCACGGATTCCCGAATACTGGTCAGGGGGGTGCGTATTTCATGACTGAGCATGGAGATGAAATCCGCCCGCATGCGCTCCTCGCGCTCCAGCCGGGCAGTGAGCCGGTCCAATGCCTGGGCCAGTTCGCCCAGTTCGTCGCGGCTGCGTACGTCCACGGACGTGGCCCGGCCCGTGCGTCCAAATTCCCGCAGAGCCGCACGGATGGTCCGCAAAGACCGGTTCACTCCGTAGGCAAACAACAGGGAACCGGTCAGCCCCAGGGCAATGATCAGCCCCAGGCCCATCAGTCCCCGCCGGGAGGCCATGGACGCGGTCCGGTTCAGATCGCCGAGACGCTGCTCCATGGCGCGCTGGTTGTCGTCGCGCACCTCGCGCAACCGTTCCATCCAGCCCGCCACGGTGCGGTCCGGCATGAGCAGTCGCTCCGGGGCCGCGCCTTTCTTCAAGGTGATGGAATACTCCCGGGTCAACGGCTCGAATTCATCCTGATATTCCGGGTGCTGGGCCAGGGTCTGTTCCAGCATGTCGCCCAATTGGGCCAGGTCGCGCACCACGGCTTCCATGTAGGCGTCATCCTGGAGGATTTCATATCGTTTCCGGTTCTCTTCCAGCTTGGCCAGCTGCTGGAGCATGCGCTGCACGGCAACGCCCACTTCATGGTTGGTGCGTACAATCTCCCCGGAATCGGCCACAATTTCGTCAATACCGGAAAGCAGATAGGCGGTGGTGGCGTAAAACACGGCAATGAGCGCCAGGCACCAAAGCAGCAAACGGGCGGTAATGCCCATACGGATTCGGGTATGCACACGGCCTCCGGTCCGAAGTTGACGGAACGAATCAGCATCGCCGAAACACGGTGTTGTTTCAAGGCGATGGATCTTTTGGATACACGGAAGCCGGAGCCGGGTCCAGAACCGACCAACACCGCCGGAACAAAGCACGGATGCCGTGTATTTTTGATATGTGCTTTTAAGGAGGGGAACCAAGGAACATGAGGCGCACAAAAAAGCCGCGGCAAGAGGCGATCCCGCATGCGGGGCGCTCATGCTGTTCTGCATCGTGTGCGGGGGGGGAAGAGACTGGAGGGGCGTCCCCGATGGACGCCCCTCCCGGCGAAGAAGTGTGAGAGTGTAACGCGTGAAGGTTTTCAGTTTGCAACCGGCACTTGTGCCAACGGATCGGTTTCCCGGGGTCCGCGGGTCGTGCGCCCGGCCGCATCCTCGCCGCGCCACTGCCGAACATCCGGCAATGATGCCTCAGGGAAAGCAACACCCGTGCCGAAACAAAAAAGCGAATATTTTCGTTATGTTTTTCTTTTCAGCAATCCATATTCATCCCGCAATCCGCACGGGCAGAGCAAAGTTTGCGCGTTTTTTTTGCGCGCCAATCCCACAAACGGCAACGGGCCGAAAGCTCCAAAAGGAACTTCCGGCCCGTCCACGCCTTGCAGGGGGCTGGGACTACTGCACCTGCGGCTCGGAACCCGCGCCCTGCTGTCCGCCGAGGATCAGCTTTTCGCGGTATTCGCGGATCTCGTCCAGCTTGTTCCATTCCGCGATCATCTCCTCCCACTCCTCAAAGTCGTGGAACCGCTCGTCCAGAAACTTTTCATGCAAACGGTTCCAGAGTTGGAACATGTACATTTCCACTTTGAAATCCTTGGAGTCAAAGGCCTTGGGCAGAACTTCAGGCGCAAAGCGCTGTCCATCCAGGCGGGAACCCGCAAAGGAACACACCGTGGCCTGGCATTTTTCGTAGGTGATTTCCTCGCCGTTCATCAACTCGGCCAGGGGCAGCAGATCGGCCTGCCGTTCTCCGATGCGGTCCAGGGCTTCCTGGGAAATGTTCACGTACAGGGTTCCGTCCCTGTCCTCCAAAAAATAAAACCGGATCCATTGCTCGAACATCATGATGCGCAGCAATTCTTCGGATGCTTTGGCGATGTTCATGCTTTTCAGGCTAAAACTCATGGCTGGTCCCGTTGGTTGGTGGATTGATGGGGCGGCCCTGTGCGCAGGACCGCTTCAAACCGGAGCGCCCCGCGCGCTCCGTCCCGCCGCGAAGCAGCGAACGACCGTCTCTTCCGGTCTCCGCCATGCCGGGAAACGCTTCAAAACCGCTTCCCTTGCCGGGTCGGGGGATAATGGTCACGAAAACCGCATCCGTCAAGCCCGGGGCCGGGTCGCCGTGCTGGACAAGCCCCAGCATGTGGGGTATGGGTTTTCGCTTCCCGGGTACATGCACGTTGACAATGCCATAAGGAGGATTATTTCAATGGCCAAACATAAGAAGCACGAGCGTAAAAAGGAACTTGACCGCCGCCGCAAACGCCGCAAGGAGCGCCTCAAAGAGCGCATCCGCGAAGCCAAGGCCGCCAAGTAGCCTTTGCTCGCGCCGCCTTGCGCGGCAAGCACATCACTTTCCAAGGAGGATGGTATGCCCATCTACGAATACGAGTGTGAGGACTGTAAACAGATCTTCGAGGAATGGCAGCAGGGTTTCGACGACCTGGAACTGGACTGCAAAGTCTGTGGCGGGAAATGTCACAGGGTGATTTCCAACACCTCGTTCGTCCTCAAGGGCTCGGGCTGGTACGTGACCGACTACGCTGGCAAAACGCCCAGCGGTAACGGCGACGGAAACGGGAATGGCAACGGCAACGGCAATGGAAATGGCAACGGAAACGGAGCCAAAACCGCCGAAGCCGCCGAAAAGCGGGAAAAGGTCAAAGACCAAGCCTGCCCCGGCAAATCCGAAAGCCCCGGCACAACCAGCGTCGGCACCTCCGCCTAGGAGATGTAAAGGCAGCTCCGGCTGCCTTTTTTTTCGCGACCGCCACAGGCGGTCCATGTCAACCGAAACAGCATTCGGACCCCGGCCCGCCTCCGCGTCCCGCGCCGCTCCGCCGGAGTCCACGAGGCACCCCAATGATCGAACGCTATTCACGCCCCGAAATGGCCCGGCTCTGGACCCTGGAAAATAAATTCCGGGCCTGGCTCGAAGTGGAACTGGCCGTGTGCGAGGCCTGGTGCGAACAAGGCGTCATCCCACAGGACGACATGCAGACCATCCGGGAAAAGGCCGATTTCGACCTGGACCGCATCCTGGAAATCGAGCAACGCACCAAACACGACGTCATCGCCTTTCTCACGGCCGTGGAAGAAAAAGTCGGTCCGGCTTCCCGCTGGATCCACCTGGGCTGCACCTCCTCGGACATCGTGGATACGGCCAACGGCCTGCTCCTGACCCGCGCAGGCCGGATCATCGCCGAGGGACTGGAAAATCTGCTGGCCAGCATCAAACGTCTGGCCGACGAACACAAGGGTCGGCTCTGCATGGGCCGCACCCACGGCATCCACGCCGAACCCACCAGCTTCGGCCTGAAGCTCACGGGCTTTTACGCGGAATTCAAACGGCATCAGGCCCGGTTCGAAGCCGCCCGTGAAGGCATGCGCGTGGGCAAAATTTCCGGGGCCGTGGGTACCTACGCCCATCTTTCCCCCGAGCTGGAAGCCCTGGCCATGAAACGCCTCGGCCTGGAACCCGATCCCTTCTCCACCCAGATCGTGCAGCGCGACCGCCATGCCCACTATTTCACTGCGCTGGCGCTTCTGGCCGGCGGCATCGAACGCCTGGGTACGGAACTGCGCCACCTGCAACGCACCGAAGTGCTGGAGGTGGAAGAAGGCTTTTCCAAAGGGCAAAAAGGCTCCTCGGCCATGCCCCACAAAAAGAACCCCATTTCCGCAGAAAATCTCTGCGGTCTGTCCCGGCTGGTGCGCACCAACGCCATGGCCTCCATGGAAAACATGCCCCTGTGGCATGAGCGGGACATCTCCCACTCCTCGGTGGAACGCGTGATCATGCCCGATTCCACTATCCTCATGGACTACATCCTGGCCCGCATGGCCGGCCTTTTGGACCGCCTCAAAATCAACGCCCACAACATGGACCGCAACCTGGAAGGTTCGTTCGGGCTGTTCTATTCCCAGCGCCTGCTGGTCAAGCTGCTGGACAAGGGGCTGCAACGCCAGAAAGCCTACGAGATGGTTCAGGCCGTGGCCCTGCGCTGCTGGGAGGAACGCAAGGCGTTTCAGACCGAGGCCGCAGCGGACGCGGCGCTCTGCGAACACCTCTCACCCGAGGATTTTGCGGATGCGTTTGACCCCAATTATTACCTGCGGTATGAAAGCACAATCTACGACCGCGTCTATGGAAAGGATTGATCCATGTCCGACTATACATCCAGGCTCGCCCGGCTGCTGCTGGAGCTTTCCTATGTGGAAGGCGAAGTGACCCTCACCTCCGGCAAAAAAAGCGATTATTATTTTGACTGCAAACAGACCGCTCTGCACCCCGAAGGGGGCTGGCTCATCGCCAACCTGTTTCTGGAAATGCTCCAGGGCCGCGACATCGCGGGTGTGGGCGGCATGACGCTGGGCGCGGATCCTCTGGTTTCCGCCGTAAGTGTTCTTTCCTATGAAAAAAATTGTCCTTTGGCGGCTTTTATTATACGCAAGAAATCCAAAGGACACGGTACCAATCAATACCTGGAAGGGCTAAAAAACTTCCCTTCCGGATCCCGTGTGGTTCTGCTGGAAGACGTGGTCACCACGGGAGGCACCTTGCTGACCTCGGTGGAACGCGTGCGGGACGCCGGGCTTCAGGTCGATGACGTACTCTGCGTGCTGGACCGTGAGGAGGGTGGACGGCAGCGGTTGGCCCAGGCCGGGCTGAACCTTGGATCCATCTTCACGCGGGCGCAATTGCTGGCCGCGGGGCGATAGCGGAAAACGAACATAACTCACCGGATACGTATGAAGGGACTCACTGCCGCCTGCTTGCTCATCTTGTCGCTTCTCACCGCGCTGCCCAGCTTTGCCGGGGCGTGGCGGCCCGTGCTGCATTCGCACGAACAGGGACCGGAACTGCTCGTGGCCGTGGACAAAGCCCGGCAACAGCTCTTCATGCTCTCGCGGCGCAGCCCCCTGAAGCTGCTCAAGTCCCTGCCCTGCACCACCGGACAGAGCAACGGAGACAAGCTGGTACAGGGCGACCTGCGCACCCCGGAAGGCGTCTACTTCATTCAAAGCCGACTGCGCGGCGGGCTGGATTGGGAGCTTTACGGCGATGTGGCCTATCCGCTGAACTATCCCAACCCCGTGGACCGCATCCGGGGCAAGACCGGCTCTGGCATCTGGCTGCACGGCCGCGGCAAGCAGCTCGTCCCCCGCGACACACGCGGCTGCGTGGCCCTGGCCGACCCGGACATCGACGGCCTGGAAAATGACCTGGCCACCGGCACGCCCGTGGTCATCGCGGACGAGCTGAACTGGACCGATACTCCGGGCGAGGATCAGTTGCTCGCACGGAAACTGGTCTCCTCGGTCCAGCAATGGGCCAAGGACTGGAGCCGACGCAGCGACGACTTCTTCGCCCATTACGACCCGGAGGGCATGACCCGTTCCGGCGTTGACTTCCAATGGTTCCAGAACCGTAAGCAACGGATCTTCTCCAGCCATCCCTGGATCGACGTGATGGTCGAAAACGTCCATGCCCTGCCCGGACCCGGGTATTGGGTCACATGGTTCGACCAGCTCTACCGCACCGGCAGCCTCACCTCGGCCGTGGGCAAACGGCTATACTGGTTGCAGGACGACGATGGGAACTGGCGCATCGCGGGTCGGGAAATAACGGACGCCGCGCCGGACCTGCAAAAAACATATCTTGAACACCGCGCCCAAACCCTGGCCCCCCTGGTCCGCTCCTGGGCCGATGCTTGGGAAACAGGCGACCTGGACACCTATGCCGGCTTTTATGACCCGCACGCCGTGCAGGGTTCCCGACGCGGCGCGGACCACATCCGTGACTATAAGGCTCAGCTCTGGGAAGAAAAACGCCCCTTGCGCGTAGGACTGCAAGATCTCGATTTCCGGTTGCATTCCGGAGGCATCGCCGCCACCTTCATTCAGACCTATGAAGACGCCACGGGATATGAGGACAAGGGTCGCAAAACCCTGGTGTTCACGCCCACAGGCCAAGGCTGGCGTATCGTCAGCGAGCAATGGAGTGCACTATGAACGACACGAAGTACAGCATTCTCTTCATGCGGGACGACCTCGACGTCCGGCGGTTCCGGCTGAATCCCTTCTGGCTCAAAGCCCTGGTCTTCACGCTGGTCATGCTCGTGGTGCTGGCCTCGGGCGGCATTTACTTCGGTGCCACCGCATTGCTGGACAACCTTGCCCTAAAACGCGAAAATACCGAACTTGCCCGACGGCTCAAGGAAGCGGAACTGCGGCTGACCACCCTGGAAAACATGGAAAAAATCCTGGAATCATATGATTCCAGCGATTTGCAGAGCCTGCTACAAAACCCCGAGGCCACCACGGACACCGCTGCGGACGCGGACGACCAAACCCCCGACATCAATCTTTCTGAACTCTTCCCCCGCGTGGACACCGGCTCCGTCCGGCTCGAAGACATGCGCCTCAATCTCGGTCCCAAGCAGTTGCAGGTGAACTTCAACCTGCTCAATAACCTGAACAACACGCTGCTCAGCGGCGACACCGAACTCGCCCTGGTCACCAACGACGGCCGGGTTGTCCCTCTAGAGACCCAGGGGACGGACCTCTCCTTCCAGATCCAACGGCGCAAGCCCATGCGGGCGCGCATCTCCCTGCCCGATGCCGTGGAAGCGGACAGCGTGTATGGAGTGCGATTGACAGTCAAGCGAGAAGACGGAAAGGTCATTTTCAGTGAAACATATCCCCAACATCGCCTGGATTAGCCTGCTGTTGCTGCTCTGCGCCGTCCCTTCCAGCGCGGAGACCCACGGCCGCTACGACTTCACCTTCTTTGAAGGCACCCAGTACCCTTTGACCGTATTTTTTCTGCACGGCGACCAGGACGGCCCAACCATCATGGTCCAGGGCGGCATCCAGGGCGACGAACCCTCGGGATTCATCACCGCGCAACTGCTTACCCACGCCCGGGTGCGCAAAGGCAACCTCATCATCGTGCCGCGCGCCAACGTCCCCTCCATCAATCTGCGCACCCGCCAGATCAATGTGGACATGAACCGCCGGTTCGACCGTGATTACAACGCCTTTTACGAAGATCGGCTGGCCCGGGTGGTGCGCTTTCTCCTGGCCCAGTCCGACGCGCTCATCCACCTGCATGAGGGCAGTGGCTTTTATCATCCCACCTATGTGGACAGCCTGCGCAATCCCATGCGCTACGGCCAGTCCATCATCATCGACGCCATGGTCTACGGACGGCTGAATCTGGGCCGCGCCGTGGACGACGTGCTCGCGGAATTGAATCCGCATATTTCCCCAAAAAGTTACCGCTTTCAGCTCTTCAACACCCGCACCTTTGACGACGCCACCAACTATGCTGAAATGCGCAAATCCCTGACCTGCTATGCGCTTACAACGCTGAACATCCCGGCTCTGGCCGTGGAAGTGAGCAAGAGCATCACCCAGCTGGACTGGAAGGTGCAGCGCCAGATGGAAGCGACCCTGGCCCTGCTGCGACATTACGGCGTGGACGTGGAAGCCCCTTCCATCCGGCCCGATGTGGTGGCGGACTACGCGGACAATGTGCATGTCCGCGTTAACGGACAGCCCCTTTCCCCCGGCCACACCATTGATCTGGCTCCGGGCGCCCCCCTTACCGTGGAAACCGAACCCGACAACAGCGAACTGGCTCCGGCCCTGGCGGTTTTCGCCTCGGACCGGCCCGGCGTGAACCTAGTCAATACGCCCCGGCTGGCCCTGGAGTCCTTCCACGGCATCGAGGTCCGCTCGGACGGCCGCAAGGTGGCCTCGGCCAGGGTGCGGGTGCGCGGCAAACCCGCCACAGCGGAAACCCTGGCTCCGCCCGTGTTCGTGTGCTGGCTCAACGGTGAACCCCGGTTCCTGCATGAGGGCGAGACATTGCGCGCCCTGGTGGGCGACCAGCTCATCCTCGAAGGCATCTGGGGATCCCTGCGTGAAGAAGTGCTCAATCTCAAAGGATACGTGGCCCAGGCCGGATCCAACGACGGTCAGGACTGCGGTTGGGAAATCATTCTGGATCCCGACAATTTCATGGACAAGTACCGCCTGGAGAGCCACGCCGACTCGGCCATGGACGCCACCAGAAACGCCCTGGCCCGCTGGGCCGGAAGAACGCCCCAGGCCGGTCGCACCGCCCGGTTCCGCGTGGTGCGCGAAACCCCGAGCATGCGCCGGGCCGAATTCTACATCTCCGTGCAGCCCCGCACGGTCCATGCCCTGCGCCTGCGCGACCGCCACGGCGACAGCGTGCTGGTTCCCTGGCAGCCCGGAGGAACCTTTCCTCTGCCCGAAGGACGCTATGTGTTGGAGGACGCCTGGAGCAACGGCCCGGCGAACAAACTCCTGACCACGGCCAATGACCTGCCTGTACGCGCAGGAACCGACCTGCATCTGGAGCCGGGTCGTCCCTTGCGGCTCTCCCTGCGCCAGGCCACCACCTTCGCGCCCATCGGCACCATGACCTTTTTGGCGGGCGGGGAGCAGCCCGACAGGGCCGGACTTTCCCGCACGGCCGAACGTACCGCCCCGTCCTCCGGGGAGTCCGAACTCTCAAGTCCGTTTTAACCTTTTTTCAAGCCGCCCTGTTCCGCGTCCTCTCTTTTCCCGCCACTGGCGGGACCGGGCCGGATTCGCTATAGGTCGATCATGCCCGAACCCGCTGCCAATCCACCCTCCACGGCGATCCTTGCCTTCAGCCGCCTTGGGATGCCCCTGGGCCTTGAACTCGCCCGGTTCTTGAAGGCGGAGCTGTGGGTGCCGCAACGGCTGGCTGCCCATGCCGACACGTCCGCCCTGGACATGGTGCAGACCTTCGACGCTCTGGACGAATGCATGCAGCGGATTTTTCACACCCGCACGGCCCATGTGTTCATCGGCGCCACGGGCATCGCGGTGCGCGCCATTGCTCCCCATGTTCGAAGCAAGGCCACGGACCCGGCCGTGGTGGTGCTGGACCAGAACGGGAAACACTGCGTCAGTCTGCTTTCCGGGCATCTGGGCGGAGCCAATGCCCTGACCCGGCGCATTGCCGAATTCACCGGGGCGCAAGCCGTGATCACCACGGGGACGGACTGCGCCGGACTGCCCGCCCCGGATGACCTGGCCCGGAAACTGGAACTTCGTGCCTCCAACATCCCCTGCATCAAAGCGGTCAACGCCCTGTTGCTGGAAGGCGAAGCCCCGCAACTGTACGATCCCCTGGATATTTTTTCCCGCCACAAGCAGGGGACGCGTCCCCTGTCCCATTGGTTTCACCCCTGCCGCACGCCCGAGGCATGGAACCCAAATGTTCCAGGGGTATGGATTCACTGGACAACGCCCCCGCAAAACGCCTTTGCCCTGCATCCGCCCTGCCTGCACGCCGGGCTGGGCTGCCGCCGGGGAACGTCCGCCCAGGAAATATTGACGTTCCTTCGTACCACGGTACAGGAGCACGGCCTTGCGATTCCGGCGCTGGCCGACCTTTCCAGCATCGAAGCCAAAGCCGATGAGCCAGGGCTGCTGCAAGCCGCCGACACACTCGGCCTTTCTCTACAATTTTATCCAGCGGACCGGTTGAGCCGTGTGACCACGCCCACCCCCTCCGCCCTGGTACAACAGCATATGGGGGTTCCTTCAGTATGCGAAGCCGCCGCGATTCTGAGCGCGAACAACGGTCCTCTGATTCTGCCCAAGCGCCACAACAACCGCATCACGCTGGCGGTGGCGGTCTCGTCGTGGCCGGACTCGGTCCCGGAAACCCGGACCACCTGACTCCGGCCGTGTGCAACGCCCTGGCCCGGGCCGAGACCATTGTGGGCTACAAAGGCTATATCCGCCTGCTGGAGCCGGAATTGCTTGAAGGCAAGCAAGTGATTTCCACGGGCATGACCGGCGAAGTGGAACGCGCTGGCCGGGCCGTGGATGCCGCGCTGGCCGGCCGGGAAACCGTGGTGGTCTCCAGCGGTGATCCGGGCGTGTACGCCATGGCCGGGTTGGTGCTGGAACTGCTGGAAACGCGCAACGCCCTGGACTCGGTACGCCTGGAGGTGCTGCCCGGTGTTCCGGCCCTCTGTGCGGCTGCGGCCCTGCTGGGCGCGCCCTTGATGCACGACTTTGCCTCGGTGAGCCTCTCGGATCTGCTCACGCCCTGGCCGCTCATTGAACGGCGGGTGGAAGCAGCGGCCAGCGCGGATTTCGTCATTGCCCTGTATAACCCGCGCTCCAAGCGCCGCACAGCACATCTGCCCCGGGCGCTGGAACTCATTGCCCGCCACCGCAATCCGAATACGCCCGTGGGCATCGTGAGCCGGGCCATGCGTCCGGGCCAGAGCGTTGCCGTGACCACGCTGGACGCGATTCACCCCGAGGATGTGGATATGCAGACCGTTGTTCTCGTGGGCAATTCCGCCACCCGCGTTTCAGGGGGGCGCATGCTCACGCCCCGCGGCTATGCCGGGAAATACAGCCTTGTGGATGAACGGAAATAAAACATATAAATTCAAGACAGTAAGCGAGGGAACATCCCGTAACGCCCCCTGATATTCATGCGAGTGCTTCTTTGTGTCCCAACACGCTGGACATTCTTCTCCAATACCTGTTAAAGTCAATAATAGTGCGGGTACGAGCCGTTCGAAAACCGCTCCTCCGCTTGACACGGGACCATGCTTCGGAGTAACGCTGGCATTCGAAGAGTGTAACGGTTTTCATCGTTGAAAAGGAGGAGATAGGAGAATGAAACGGACTCTGTTCATCACACTTTTGGCTGTCGCCCTCATGGGTGCCTTCACGCTGTCCATCGCCGTGGCTGCCGATGCCCCGGCCGAGGATGTCGAGATCAAGTTCCCCGGCGACAAGATGAAGTATGCCCCGCTGATGTTCTCGCACAGCGTGCATGGCGATTTGAAGTGCGAAGACTGTCACCACAAGATGGGTGAGAGCGACGACATGAAGTGCACCAACTGTCACAGCGACATCAGCCGCGAAAACAAGCGCAATCCCGATTCTTTCGACAGCGCTTGGCATGCGCGGAAGAGCAAGCACTCCTGCGTCGGCTGCCACAAGGCCATGAAGCAAGGCCCGACCAAGTGCAACGATTGCCACACTAAGTAGTACGGCCTGAAGAGTACAAGGGGGCTGATAAGCCCCCTTTTTTTTCAACCACGTTTTATCAGAGGGATAGCGTATGCCCCCGGCGACTCCTGGTCATTCGTCACCCGATGACATTTTGGAATTGTCCGAACTGGTGGAGGACGCGGAAGAGCATTCCGACGGACTGGACGCCGCCAGTGTGGACATGACCTTTGAGCAGGAGCTTGAGGAACTCTTTTCGGAAGATCTGGCTGCGGACGACGACCAACTGGCTCCGCCCACCGAGGACGAACTCCCGGATCTGGTTTCTTCCGTGGACGAGTCCGAATCCGAAGACGACGCTCCCTTGATTCTGGACGACATGATCGCCGACGGCGATCAGGACAACGACTTGCTCCCCGAAGACGTGCAGGGGCAAACCACCAAGCAGGATGACGACATCCCCCTGATCCTCGACGACATGCTCGACGGGGACGAAGAATCCGACCCAACCGACGACGCCCTGCTTCTGGACGATGCCCTTGAATCGGACGACGAACCGCTGCTGCTGGAAGAAGCGTTCACACAGCCCCCGGACGCCGAGCCTCTCTCCGAAGATTCCGATTCGCCAGACCATGGCTCCCCTGCCGCTGCTTCCGCCCCCTTGGAGGACGACGAGGATCAACTGCTCCTGGACGACCTGCTCGAAACGGACAGCGCGGACAATCAGCCCATGGCGGACGAAACGCCCGCATCTTCCGGCTCCGACGAACCCGCCGATGATGTGGACCTGCTGTTGGACGAGGTATTGCTGGCCGACGACGACACGGAAGACGTGCCTTCCCAGGCTGCAGAGGATGATCTTTCAGAACTGGATCTGGACGACCTGCTTGACGAACCCGGAGAACCGGAAGAGCAAACAGGCTCCGCAGAACCCTCGGCCGTCGAACTTTCGGATGACGCGGTGGGCGAGGATGAAGAAATTTTGGAGTTGGACGACCTGCTCCTGATGGAAGATGACGAAGAGGCACCCGAAGCTGCCGCCGTGTCCGAAGCGCCGCAGCCAGCCGAACCGGAAACTCCCGAGGTGCAGGCTGCGCCGCAGTCCGCTCCAGCCGATGCACCACAATCCGACGACCTGGACATGGACCTGGATTTCGATCTGGACTCCATGACAGAGACCGGACCGGAAACCGACACCACGGCCCATGCCGAACAGGATTCCGATGCCTTGGCCGAATTGATGAGCGATCTGGACGACGGCCTGGACGAGGATCTTTCCGTGGACCTGGATGACGGTTCAGGAGACCCGCTGGACCTGGACGCCATGCCGGACACCACCGAGGATGCGGCGGCAACGCCCGAGCCGGAACAACTCGAGCCAGAACAACTCGAACCGGAACAGCCCAAAGCCGCAGCAGCCCAGGAGCCGAGCGAGCCAAAGCCCGCTAAAGCCCAACCCCGTGCCCCTTCTTCAGAGCCGCCCGAGGTTCATCCCACAGAACCAATCACTTCCCCGACTCCCACGGACGCGGTCGAGTCCCTTTCCGCTGACGATCTGGATGTGGAAATGCTCTTGGACGCGACCCTGGATGAGGCTCAGGAAGCCGTGGAAGACATGGGTGACACCCTGCCTGATCCGCAGGACAAAACCCCGGAACCGGCCGAACAAGCCCCGGCTTCCCCGGAAGCCCCCATTACGGAACCGGATTTCGAACTTTCTGACGATCTTTCCGACGCCGACGAAGTGGAAGATGTGGAGTCCTTGCTTGATGGCGTTGACATCGACGTCTCCGACCTGGATGACGACCTTCCGCCCCTGGACGATGATCTCGATGATCTGGATGGCTTGGACGAATTGGACGACCTGGCCGCCCTGGACGATTTCGACGACCTGAACGTCTCCGAAGCTGCTTCCAAAGGAGATTCGGCACGTTCCGCCACCGAACCGCCCCTGAACACGGACATGGCCGTTGTGCTGACCGGGGACCAGCGCCCCGCGCCCACTCCGCCTTCCGTGAATGTGAACAATCTCCTGGGGGAAATCAATGCGGAGTCGCGTCAGCCCCAGACCGCGCCCGGACCGGATCCTCAATTGCTGCAACGCTTTGAGGCTCTGGAACAGCGCCTTGCCACCATTGAAAAAATGATCCGCGATGAAGTGGCCAAAACCGTGCCTCAAGAGGCGGCCCGCATCATCCGTGAAGAAATTCAGGCTCTGGCCGAGGAGCTGGGCGAATAGCCCGCTCCGGCACGACATCATGCTGTTTCAGGCGTCCCCGGACCTCCCGGCGGGCGCCTTTTTACCGCCCTTCCCAACGCTCGACGAAACAGGGCGGCTCATGATACGAAGCCCCAAAACATGGAAGGGGCCTTTCGGTTCCTTTCTGCTTTTCCCGCCCGGCGCTCTTGATCACTTCGGTCAGGACCATTTCCCACCGGGCGGGTTTTCCAACCCGACCCCACGGAGGCGACATGGAAAAACTCGACAAGAATGTGCTGCAAGTGGCCAAAGAAGTGGTCATCAAGTTCATCGAGGTGGGACGCATCTCACCGGGAAATTTCGGCGAGCATTTTGAAGAAATTTACAACGCGGTACGCCGGACAGTGGACCAGTACGACGACGAACAAGAGCAATCCTGACCATGGACCAGACCCGCGCTTACCCCCCACAAAACGGGGAGGAATCGTCTCATGGCCGCAAGGTGGCCGACATGTTCGGCCGCATCGCTCCATGGTATGATCTGCTCAACCATGTGCTCAGCCTCGGGCAGGATTACGTCTGGCGTTACCGGCTGGCCCGGCTCGTCAGGCCCGTGGGCGACGGTCCCATTCTGGACCTGGCTGCCGGAACCCTGGACGTATCCACGGAACTTTTGCGCCGCTACCCGGAAAACAGCATCCTTTCCCTGGACTTTGCCCTGCCCATGCTGGCACGCGGCACCGAAAAAAAAATCAAAGGCTCCCGTACGGGCCGCATCCATCCGGTCCAGGCCGACGGACGACGGCTGCCGCTGCCTGCAAACAGCGTGGACGGCGCCACCATCGCCTTTGGCATTCGCAACATCAAACCCCGGGCCGAAGCCTACGGCGAAGTCTTGCGCGTGCTCAAGCCCGGAGCGCGGTTTTGCGTACTGGAATTCGGAACCGGAAGCCGGAGGGTCTGGAAAGGACTCTACAATTTTTATCTCAACCGGGTGCTGCCCGGCATTGGTCGGCTCATCTCAGGCGACGCGGCCGCGTACCGCTATCTGGCGGATACCATCCGCGCCTTCCCGGACGAACGCACCCTGGAACAGGAAATGATCGACGCAGGCTTTGCGCGGGTCACGCACCTGCCGCTGTGCTCGGGCATCGTGTTCCTTCACGTGGCGGAAAAAGCGGCCACCACCGAGTAACACCATGTTCCGCACCAGCCCTGCATGGCCGTGCGGCTCATGCCCGCACAAGATAGACCGTCAGCAGTCCGAGCACCATGGCCGCCAGGCCCATGCCGCGCAACAGTCCCGGTCCCTGCTCCGCGAGCAAGGCCAGCATGCGGGGCAGTCGCTCGGCCAGGAGAAAATAGGCCGCGCCCTCCAATGCCAGGGCCAGCCCCAACGCTGCCAAAAGAAATTGCCAATCCATATGCATGGTCAAACCCTAATCGGGCCGAGCCAGATTGTCCATCCGCAATAACCCGGAGTCACCCTCATGGCATCCTTGATCACCTTTGACGAACTCAAAGCCCGGAAAGCGCCCATTGCCGTGGTCGGCCTGGGCTACGTCGGCCTGCCCCTGGCCGTGGCCCTGTCCCGACATTTCGACGTAATCGGCTTCGACATCTGCGAGCAGCGCATCCGCGAACTACAGGACGGCAAAGACCGCACCAACGAAGTGCTGCCGCACGACCTGCAATCCGCCACAGTACGCTACTCGCATCAGGCCGAGGATCTGGCCGAAGCCCGCGTCATCATCGTGGCCGTACCCACGCCCATTGACGACCATCGCAGCCCGGACCTGCGCCCCGTGCGCGGCTCCAGCACCACCGTGGGGCAGCACCTTCAGCCCGGTACCGTGGTGGTCTACGAATCCACGGTCTACCCCGGTCTCACCGAAGACATCTGCGTGCCTCTGCTGGAAGAACATTCCGGCCTTACCTGCGGCAAGGACTTTTTTGTGGGCTATTCGCCGGAACGCATCAACCCCGGCGACCGCGAGCACACCTTGCAGACCATCGTCAAAGTGGTTGCCGGCCAAAACGACGCCTCCACCGATCTGCTCGCCGAACTCTATGGAAGCGTGGTCACGGCAGGCGTCTACCGCGCCGCAGACATCAAGACCGCCGAAGCCGCCAAAGTCATTGAAAACACCCAGCGCGACCTGAATATCGCGCTCATGAACGAACTGGCCACCATCTTTGACCGCATGGGCATTGATACCCTGAACGTGCTCGAGGCTGCCGGCACCAAATGGAACTTCCTTCCGTTTCGGCCCGGGCTGGTGGGCGGCCACTGCATCGGCGTGGACCCATACTACCTGACCTTCAAGGCCCAAGCCCTGGGCCTGCACCCCCAGCTCATCCTGGCTGGACGGCGCATCAACGACACCATGGGCAAATTCATCGTGGAAAACGCCATCAAATGGCTCATCAACGCGGATAAAAAGATCAAAAATGCGCGCATCGGCATGCTCGGACTCACCTTTAAGGAAAACGTACCCGACCTGCGCAATACCAAAGCCGTGGACATCGTCCATGAGTTCGAGGAATACGGCGCCCGGATGCTCGTCCACGACGCCATGGCCGACCATGACGAAGCCAAACGCGAATACGACATTGATCTTTCGGAACTGGAAGAGCTTCGCGACCTGGACTGCCTCGTACTCTGCGTCAGCCACGACGCCTATCGCGAGCTGGAATTGCAGGAAATCAAATCCTGGTTCCGGGACCAGAAGCAGCCGATCATCATCGACGTGAAAGGATTCTTTGATCCCGAGGAACTGAAAGAACACGGATTTTTGCACTGGCGGCTCTAACAATTCTGCTCATTCCCCACGGGGAAAAGCCTGCGGCGGCCAAAGGGTCCACGGCCCTTTGAAATCCCTTTTCCCGGTCCCGCACTAGGCGCGGCCGGGGTCAGGGTCCGGCCAGACCTCTGCGGAGCGGACTGGTCGAACCGCACGAAGGGAAGGGATACTTTTCGATGTTGCGTACGGCGAAAACATGGTGGTGGCCCGCGACAGGCCAATGGCCTGGGACAGATAAAGATTTTGGGGGAAGAGAGACCAGCGCATGCTTTTATTCACCGCTGCCACGTCCCAAGAGCTTTCGGCCGCGTTGCGCGATTTCGGCCCGCTCCCGGACTGCCCCCAGGGTGTTCCCGTGGGCCATGCCGTGGCCGGGCGGGACGCGCATCTTTTGGTTTCGGGCGTGGGGCTGGTCAATGCGGCTTGGTCCTTGGGCCGGGCTGTTTCCCTGCCGGACCTTTCGGGGGTGATTAACATCGGGGTTGCAGGTTCGTTTGATCCCGTTATGCTCCCGTTGCGGCAAGCCGTGCTGGTTCGCCGTGAAATTTGGCCGGAATACGGACTATGGACCCCAAAAGGGGCGGACGCGAGAGGATTGGGTTTTGCGCAACACTCCAACGTGGGCACTGACGGCGGTGCGGTCTGGGACAGAATCGACCTGGACGTGAACGAGGCCGCGCTTGCCATGGGTCTTCATTTGGACGACGAATGGCCGCAGGCCGCCAGTTTGAGCGTTTCCAGTGTGACCACGACCTCGGAGCGGGCCGCCATGCTCCGACGCACCTATGCGGCGGACCTGGAAAACATGGAAGGATTCGCCCTGGCCTACGGCTGTTTATGCGCGGGGCTACCGTTTTTGGAATTGCGCTGCGTTTCCAACAAAGTAGGATCGCGTCGCAACGAGGATTGGGACATATGCGGAGCACTTGCCGCCCTGGGCCACACCGTGGCGCAATTGACGGGCTGAAAGCGCTGGATTTCCAAGGCGGGCGCGGGTAGTCTTCTGATTTCCCGGCATCAGCCAGAACCACAGCAATGCGACAGGACATGAAGCAACTTTTCGCCTACTTCGACTCCGAACTGCCCGGAGTAAATTCCTTTCTTGATACGGAAACCGCCAAGCTCGACGGGCTGGTGCGGGAGGTCTCCCGGCACGTGTTGCTGGGACCGGGCAAACGGATTCGCCCCGTGATGACCATCTGCACGGCACGCACCCTGGGCTTTGACGGCGATGTCATGCCCTTGGCCTGCTCTTTGGAGATGCTCCACTCGGCAACGCTCATCCATGACGACATTCTGGACGACGCCACGCTCCGCAGAGGCCGCCCGGCTGCGCATGTATCCTTCGGCACCACGCAGTCCGTGCTGGCCGGAGACGTGCTCCTGGCCCTGGCCAACCGCCTGGGCGCGCAGTACGACATCCCCCGGGTGAATCTGCTCCTTGCCGAAGGCATCATGGCCACGGCCGAAGGGGAAATTTTGGAGATGGCGGGTCTGGACGAACCCGTGGTGGACCGCGAACGATACATGCGGGTCATCATCGGCAAAACCGCCCGACTCATTGAAACCGCCTGCCGTTGCGGCGCGGCCGTGGCCACCCCGGACCGGGAGCTGGAGGACGTGGCTGGAGCCTACGGCCTGAACCTGGGCATCGCCTTCCAATTGGTGGACGACGCCCTGGACTATGTCTCGCCTTCCGACACCATGGGCAAGCCCGAAGGCGGGGACTTGCGCGAAGGCAAGGTCACCCTTCCCCTGATCCATCTTTTTGAGGATATCGGCGAGGATGAAGCCGCCAAACTGCTGGCCGACATCCGCAACCATGAACTGGACGAAGCCGGGCAGCAACGTGTGCTGGACATGGTGCGCGAGGGCGACTACGCCAACCGCACCCGCGAGACCGCGGCCCGCTACATTGACGAAGCCAAGGCCGCCCTGAACGGGCTGCCGGACTGCCTGGAAAGGAAAGTGCTTTCCCAGGCAGCGGATTTCGTGCTTTCTCGCAAAAAATAACACGTACGAAAAACCTTTTGGGAGTAACCATGCTGTTCCGGGTGGAAGTGGGACTCAAGCGGCACGTCCGTGACGTGCAGGGAGAAAAGGTCGCGCGCAAGGTGCGCCAGGAACTGGGAATGGACGTTGATCAGGTGCGTATGATCCACGTCTATACCGTGGACGGGCTGGATGAAGCCCAACTCCGCACGGTGCTGGACGCGGGCGCATTGCATGATCCGGTGCTGCATGAAATTTCTCTCCAGCCACTGGCCTCGGGGTTCGACTGGATCGTGGAAGTGGGCTTTCGCCCGGGCGTCACGGATAACGAGGGCCGCACCGCCCAGGAAACCCTGGCCCTGGTGCTGGGACTCCAGGGGCAGAACAGGGAACGGGTCAAGGTCTACACGTCGCGCCAATATCTTTTTCACGGTGTGGCCGAACAGGAGCGCGTGGAGCGCATTGCCCGCGACCTGCTGGCCAACGAACTGATCCAACGGTTCGACTACAAGTCCGCCGCGCAATGGGCCGCAGCCCCCGGCTTTGAAGCCCGTGCCGCGCAGGTTACGGGCGAGTCCTCGGACGAAGTGGCGATCATCCCCCTTTCCAGCATGAGCGACCAGGAACTTACGGCCTTTAGCCGCTCCAACACTCTGGCCCTCTCCCTGGAGGAGATGCACTGCATCCGCGACTACTACGCCGACCCGGACGTGCGCGCCGAGCGCAAGGCCATGGGACTGGACCCGGAGCCGACGGACGCGGAAATCGAAGTGCTGGCCCAGACCTGGTCCGAGCACTGCAAGCACAAAATATTTACCGCGCTCATCGACTACGAAAACACGGAGACCGGCCAGAACCGGCAGGTAAACTCCCTGTTCAAGACCTACATCCAGGGCAGCACCAAGGTAATCCGCAAGGCCAAGGCGGAAAACGGACCCTACGGGGACTATTGCCTCTCCGTGTTCAAAGACAACGCGGGCGTGATCAAATTTTCCGACGACCTGTCCGTGTGCGTGAAGATGGAAACCCACAACTCCCCCTCGGCCCTGGACCCCTACGGCGGAGCGCTCACGGGCATTGTGGGCGTGAACCGCGACCCCATGGGTACGGGCATGGGTGCGAACCTGCTCTGCAATACGGACGTATTCTGCTTTGCTTCGCCCTTCCACGAGGGTGAGTTGCCGCCCAGACTGCTGCATCCCCGCCGTGTGTTCGAAGGCGTGCGCGAAGGCGTGGAACACGGGGGCAACAAATCCGGCATCCCCACGGTGAACGGATCCGTGGTCTTTGATGAACGCTACCTGGGCAAACCCCTGGTCTACTGCGGCACCATCGGCACCATGCCCGCCACAGTGAGCGGACGCCCCAGCCATGAGAAAAAAGCCTTGCCCGGCGACTACATCGTCATGTCCGGCGGGCGCATCGGCAAGGACGGTATCCACGGCGCCACGTTCTCGTCCGAGGAACTGCATGAAGGTTCCCCGGCCACGGCCGTGCAGATCGGCGACCCCATCACCCAGCGCCGCATGTACGATTTCCTCATGCGCGCCAGAGATCTGGGGCTGTATAACGCCATTACGGACAACGGCGCGGGCGGACTTTCCTCGTCCGTGGGCGAAATGGCCCAGGACTGCGGCGGATTTGACATGGACCTGGCCAAGGCGCCGCTGAAGTACGATGGCCTGCGTCCCTGGGAGATTCTCATTTCCGAGGCCCAGGAACGCATGACCATGGCCGTGCCGCCGGAAAAGCTGGATGAATTTCTGGCCCTTTCCGAAGAAATGGGCGTGGAGTCCACGGCGTTGGGTACTTTTGACGACAAGGGCAAGTATCTTGTGCGCTACGGCGACAAGATCGTGACCTGCCTGGATATGGATTTCCTGCACGACGGCGTGCCGCAGATGCGCCTGGAAGCCCGTTGGGAGCGGCCGGACGTGGACGACCAGCCCGCACCGGACGTGGAAAACCACGGCGAACTGCTCAAACGCATGCTCGGCCGCCTGAATATCTGCTCCAAGGAATACATCGTGCGCCAGTACGACCACGAGGTGCAGGGCCGCAGCGCGGTCAAGCCGCTGGTGGGCGTACACGGGGACGGCCCGTCCGACGCGGGCGTGCTCCGGCCCGATCTCAATTCCGAACAGGGGCTGGTGGTCTCGCACGGCATTTGCCCGCGCTACGCCGACCTGGACGCCTATTGGATGATGGCCAACGCCATTGACGAAGCCGTGCGCAACGCCGTGGCCGTGGGTGCGGACCTGCGCTGGATGGCGGGCGTGGACAACTTCTGCTGGTGCGATCCGGTCCAGAGTGAATCCACACCGGACGGACGCTACAAGCTGGCCCAGCTGATCCGGGCCAACGAAGCTCTGGCCCATTTCTGCCAGGGATTCGGCGTCCCTTGCATCTCGGGCAAAGATTCCATGAAAAACGACTACAAGGGTGGTGGGATCAAGATTTCCATTCCGCCCACCGTGCTCTATTCCGTCATCGGCGTATTGCCGGACGTGAACAAATGCCTGACCTCGGACTTCAAGCGTCCCGGCGAGCTGGTCTACGTTCTGGGCCGCACCGATGCGGAACTGGGCGCCTCGGAAGTGGCTGACGAGCTGGGCTTTTGTTCGGCACGCGTACCGCAGGTGGACCTGCTTTCCGCCCGGCAGCGCTACCTGTCCCTGTTCCAGGCCGCACAACAGGGGCTGGTCAGCTCCTGCCACGACTGCTCGGACGGCGGTCTGGGCGTGGCCCTGGCGGAAATGGCCCTGGCCGGTCGCCTTGGAGCGGAGCTGGATCTTACGGACGCCCCGGCTCCGTCCGGTCTCAATCCCACGGCCCTGCTCTACGCGGAATCCGCCAGCCGACTGGTGGTCACGGTCCGTCCCGAGCATCGCAACGACTTTGAATCGCTTTTTGCGGGCCAGGCCATGGCCTGCCTGGGCGAAACCACCACAGGCCCGCTCCGCCTGCAGCAACAGGGGACGCAATTGCTTGCCGAGGAGGTCGAGGATTTGGCGCTCGCGTTCAAATCTACACTGGATTGGTAAGAATACCGGATAGGTTTCCCTCGGATGGCCTTTACCATAACCCAAAAAATGCGTACGATTGCGCAAAATTTCACAGAACGGGTTACGGCATACGAGCGGGGGGACATCTATGCAGGAAGAGCATTGCACCGATTGGGTTCGCTTGGGGAGCGTACTGGCGGTGACCGTATGCGCCCTGGTGCTATTTTCAGCCAGGGCGTATTCCGAGTCCGCAGTTTTTGTGGGTTCTGAGGTCTGCGCCGACTGTCACGATTCCGAGTACCAAAACTATTCTCAATTCTCCAAAAAAGCGCATTCCGGTGAATCCGTGCGGATCATGGCCAAAGACCTGACTCCGGCGGAGCTTAAGGAGTGTTTTCAGTGCCACACCACGGGCTACGGTCAGCCCGGCGGGTTTGAGAGCTTTGAAAAAACGCCAGAAATGGCCGACGCGGGATGCGAAGTCTGTCACGGACCGGGCAGCCTGCACGTCGAGGAACGCGGTGACCCGGACCTGATCAAAGGCGATCTGGACATCAAGGACTGCGAAACCTGCCACAATCCGGACCGCGTCCGCAGTTTCGGATTCAAGCCCATGCTCTTCGGCGGGGCGCACTAGGGAGGCTCCATGGATTTGTTGCGCTTTTTCCGCCGTTCCCTGGGACTCAAGGTCATGTTCCTTACTTCGGCCCTGATCCTTACGGCCTTTATTGGTTTGTTCGTCTACAATTCCTTTTGGGAATACGACATGATCGTGGACGACGTGCACCAAACCGCGGCCAAGACCTCGGACCTGCTTCAGCTCGGCATTGAAAAGCCCATGGCCCGAGGGGACAACCAAGGCACCATGGACCAGTTTGCGGCGCTGGGTTCACGGTACGACGACATCCGGGTGCACATGTATGACTACCGTGGTGAAATCGCCTACTCCACCAATGCCGACGTGGTGCGCCAGAGCATCTTCGACGTGGAAAACCACGACGGACTGGCCGCACTGGTACGCAAAAGCCTGGATATGGACACGGAAGAGGGCAAGCTGATCAAGATGCACGGGGAGCGGCTATTCGTGCAGATCAACACCGTGCAAAACGCGCCCGAATGTCACCATTGCCACGGACGGAGCCGGCAAATCCTCGGGGGCATGGTGGTGGCGCAAAACGTGGACGCGCAATTCGCCAACCTGCGAAAAAATCAGGTCCGCGCCGCAGGTATTTCCCTGCTCGGCGGAATCGGCCTGATCACCATTTTATTGCTCTTCATTAAATATGGCGTGGTGCGAAAGATTCAAGACATCGCTCTGGCCACGGAGCAAGTCAGTCAAGGAAACCTGGACGCTGAATTCCACGTTTCCGGACACGACGAGCTGGGCAGACTCGGCAATGACCTTTCCGAGATGGTCCAGCAGATCAAGGACCAACTCCAATACAACCGCAGCGTGCTCTCCGGCATCATCGTCCCCATGTTCGTTACGGACAGGGACACGCGGCTCGAATACGTGAACGAACCCTTGCGGGCCATTCTCGGCAAGGAGGACAGCGAGATACTGGGCCGGACGGTTTCCGACATCTTCTATGGCAACGAGCAAGCGGCCACGACCCCGGAAGTCATCGAATCCGGCCAGAGCGCCAGCGGGAACCTGCGCTTCAAGCGTGGGGATGGCGTGGAGTTCCCCCTGCATTTCGAGGTGTCGCCCCTGCGCGACGCCAATGAGCAGGTTGTGGGCGCCCTTGGCGTGCTCATCGACCTGACGCAGGAAGAACGCGACCGGCGCGACATTGAGCAGCAGCAAGCCGCGTTGCTCCAGGTTGCCAATGAGGTGACGGGGACGGCCATGTCCCTGAAAAAAGCTTCGGATGAACTGCTGGGCCAGATGGACAACCTCACTACGGGCGTGGACTCCACAGCGGATCAGACCGGCCGCGTGGCCACAGCCATGGAGGAAATGAACTCCACGGTGCTGGAAGTGGCGCGCAATGCCTCGGAAACCGCCGAAGCCGCCGAGCGTGCCAACAAGGTGGCCCAGGACGGTGGCGGCGTGGTGCAGAACACGGTCCAGGAAATCAACGGCGTAGCCCACACAACTCAGGAAACCGCCGAAACCTTGCAGGAACTGACCCAACGCGCCCAAAACATCGGGCAGGTCATGGCCGTGATCAACGACATCGCGGATCAGACCAACCTGCTGGCCCTAAACGCTGCCATTGAAGCGGCCCGGGCCGGGGATGCGGGACGCGGATTCGCGGTCGTGGCCGACGAGGTGCGCAAGCTGGCGGAAAAAACCATGCACGCCACCAAGGAGGTGGAGGACGCCGTTGCCCTGATTCAGGAGTCCACGGCTGATGTGGTCAAAGAAATGGGCAACAACCAGGGCCGCGTGGTGCGGACCTCGGAAATGGCCGAAGAAGCCGGACAGGTGCTTGGCGAGGTGGTCAGCCAGTCCGACCTGATTGCGGACATGGTTCGCAATATCGCCACCGCCGCGGAAGAACAATCCGCCACAAGCGATGAAATAAACAACAATGTGAATGAAATAAGCAACCTTTCCCAAAGTGTCTCCACTGGCATTCAGGAGGCCAATGCCCGCATCAGCGAAGTGGCGGACATGGCCACGCAACTGACGGAAATGGTGGCTGCGTTTCGAAAATAGCCTCGCGCTATGCACAAACGCCCCGGATCAGCCCCTGCTGCCCCGGGGCGTTTTCTTTTGTCAAAGGCGGTGGACCCAGGGACAACGCGGTTTTTTCGGCACGTAACGCTGCCATTCCTTGACAGCGTTTCAAAAGAATATTAGGAATTATTCCCACAAAAGATGAGAGGTACGAATATGGAAGAACAAACCCGTTTCCGGCTGTCCAAACAGCGGAAAGTAATCCTTGAGGAATTGCGGAAGGTCACCACCCATCCCACCGCGGATGAAGTTTATGATATGGTCCGAAAGATCATGCCGCGCATCAGCCTGGGTACCGTATACCGCAATCTTGAATTTCTCTGCTCCCAGGGTCTGGCCCGCAAAGTAGGCCCGGCAGGAGCGCAAAAACGGTTCGACGGCAACGCCACGCCGCACGCGCACATCCGATGCCGGGTCTGCCACCGTGTGGCCGACGTGCCCGTGCACCTGGAAGCGCCCATGCTCGCCCCGGAGGACTGCATGGGCTTCGAGATCGAGGAGTGCAATATCGAATTCGAGGGCATTTGCCCGGACTGCCAACGGAAAACCTGCTGATTTTCACTCTCTTCCGGTTTCGTATCGCTCGCTGATATGCTATAGAGATCACTCTGTCCGCCTCATGAATACAAGGAGTCTGTATATGTCCATCAAAGGAACCCGCACTGAAAAGAACCTGCTGACCGCGTTCGCCGGTGAATCCCAGGCACGCAACCGCTACACCTACTACGCCAGCGTGGCCAAAAAAGAAGGCTTCGTTCAGATTTCCCACATCTTTGAGGAAACCGCCGGCCATGAAAAGGAACACGCCAAACGGCTGTACAAGTTCCTGGAAGGCGGCGAAGCGGAGATCACGGCCTCCTTCCCCGCTGGAATCATCGGTTCCACCCTGGAGAACCTCAAGGAAGCCGCGGAAGGCGAAAAGCACGAACACTCCAGCATGTATCCGGAGTTCGCCAAGATTGCGCGTGAGGAAGGATTCAAGCAGATCGGCGACGTGTTTGAAAACATCGGCAAGGCCGAAGTCTACCACGAGGAGCGCTATCGCGCCCTGATCGCCAACATTGAAAACGACCGCGTGTTCAAAAAAGACGAACCCACGGTCTGGCGGTGTCGCAACTGTGGTTACAACCACACCGGTCCCTCGGCCCCGGGCCGTTGCCCGGCCTGCGACCATCCCCAGGCCCATTTTGAGGTCAAGGCGACCAACTGGTAAACAAACGAAAGGAGCTATCCAATGGGTATCCAACTCGGTGAAGTGTACAAATGTGAAGTCTGCGGCAACATGGTCATCGCCATTCATGAAGGCGAAGGCGACCTGGTCTGCTGTGGCGAGAACATGAAGCTCATGACCGAAAACACCGTGGACGCGGCCAAGGAAAAGCATGTCCCGGTAATTGAAAAGGATGGCGACAAGGTGGTGGTCAAGGTCGGTAGCGTCCCCCACCCCATGGAGGAGAAGCACTGGATCGAATGGATCGAGCTGCAGGTGGGTGATGTGGTGCTGACCAAGATGCTCAAGCCCGGGGACACGCCCGAGGCCGAGTTCTGCATCTGCGGTCTTTCCGGACCGCTCAAGGCCCGGGAGTACTGCAACATCCACGGTCTCTGGGCCGCCACCAAGTAACAGCAAACCAAACCACGCGGAACCGGCGCTCCTGTCGGTTCCGCGTTCTTTCTATTTTTTGCATGCCTCCCTTGACAAACCCGGTAGACCGGGACATTTTTTTATCTCCTTAAAAAAACTGTTTGACGAACAGGAGCACATACCATGCGTTATGTTTGTGAAATTTGCGGCTATGTCTACGACCCGGAAACTGGCGACCCGGATAGCGACATCCAGCCCGGGACCAAATTTGAAGACTTGCCCGATGATTGGACCTGCCCCATCTGCGGCGCATCCAAGGACGAGTTCTCGCCCGTGGAATAATCTTTCGGCCCAAGCGCATTGACCCGCCGCCGGCGGCTGGGCTTGGTGCAGGGCAACAACGCCGTCATGCAGACTGTTCCATGCAACACAGCAGGGCGCGCCAAGCACTACACCACTGCGCACCGCCTTCGCGTACCGGAAAGAGACCGGCACGTTAGCGGGGGCTACCTGAAACACCAATGCGCCACAGCCTGTGAGGAGCGGTCCACAAGGCCGGCTCCTTTTTTCATCCCATCCCCAACATCCGGAGTATATGCATGAAGCCCGTTGAATTGAAAAAAGATATTTACTGGGTCGGAATTGTAGACTGGAACAAGCGGAATTTCCACGGATATTCCCGCTCCCCCCTGGGAACCACCTACAACAACTTCCTGATCAAAGACGAAAAAACCACCCTCATCGACACGGTGGAGCGCGAATTTCTGGATGAGCTGCTCTGCAACCTGACCCAGGTGCTGGGCAAGGACGGCAAGATCGACTACGTGGTGGTCAACCATCTGGAACCGGACCACGCGGGTTGCCTCAAGGAAATCGTGGACCGCTACCACCCGGAAAAAATCATCACCTCGCCCATGGGTGAAAAATCCATGAAGGCGCACTTTCACTACACGGACTGGCCCGTTGAAGTGGTACCCACGGGTTCGGAAATCTCCATCGGCAAGCATACCCTGCAGTTCATCGAAACCCGCATGCTGCACTGGCCTGATTCCATGCTCACCTACGTTCCCGAAGCCAAGATCGCGTTTTCCAATGACGCGTTCGGTCAGAACTGGGCCACCAGCGAACGATTCGCCGACGAGGTGGACCGTCCTACCCTGGAAAAACGCATGGCTGAATACTACGCCAACATCGTGCTGCCCTACTCCCCGGTGGTGCAAAAGACCCTGGCTTCCCTGGCCGAAATGGAGCTGGATATCGACATGCTCTGCCCGGACCACGGCCTGCTCTTCCGCGGAGAGGACGTGATCTTCGCCACGGACAAATACATGGAGTTCGCCCGCCAGGAGCCGAAAAACAAGGCCGTGCTCGTGTATGACACCATGTGGCATTCCACGGAAAAGCTGGCCAAGGCCATTGCCACGGGGCTGGTGGAAGAAGGCGTGAGCGTGCGGCTCATGGACGTGAAGCACAATCACCACAGCGAAGTCATGACCGAGGTGTTCGAGGCGGCGGCCGTACTGGTCGGCTCCCCCACGCACAACAACGGCATCCTGCCGGGTATGGCCAACATGCTGACCTACATGAAGGGACTGCGCCCGCAGAACAAGATCGGCGCGGCGTTCGGCTCCTTTGGCTGGAGCGGTGAGTGCGTTAAACAGCTCACTCAATGGCTCAAGGATATGAACTTTGAAATCGTGGATCCGGCTTCCGTGAAGGTCAAGCACATCCCCACGCATGAAACCTACAGCGACTGCTTTGAACTGGGCCGCACCGTGGGCCGGGCCATCAAAGCCAAAATCGGCGGCTAACCAGCTGCCTGTCTGACCATCTAAGGTGGTCCGGCCGCAAGGCCGGGCCGTCTTTTTTTGCGCAACACCCGCCGCTGCGAACGCCTAAAAAAACGCCCCCCACATGCAGGCCATGGGAGGGCTTTTTTCTATCCTACGCGGACACAGCAAAACAGGACGCGTCCAGACGCGCCCCAATGCACACTGTCCGCATCGCCGTATAGTTCAGCGGGGTATCAGCGCCAGGCACCGTTTTTGAACTGGAAAATCTCGGAAAAGGCTCGGGCGGTCCCGGCCACGGGGATGAATTCCCCGGCGCGGCACTCCTGCTTGGTCGTGCCCACGGCTTCGTACACGGTGTCCTGATAACGCAGAATACCGCAATAATGCCCGGGCTGGGACGGAGACTCGCGCACCACGCTGCTGCGTTTTTCAATGCGGTGGTAGCGGGCGCGTACCGTGTCGCCATCCTGGATAAAGCGCATTTTATTGTACCCGTTGGAGTGGCTGCGGTTCAGGCGGGCCACCCAGGTATCGGAAAAGCGCGCAAAATCCGAATGCATGCGGAGCTGTTCCTCCTCCTTTTTCTGGAGGGCCGCAAGCTCCTCGGGAGAAGGCTCCGGCTCGGCGGTTTCCGTGGCGGTTTCGGTAACGGTCTCCGTCACGCTCTGCGCATCGGAAACGCTTTGTTCCTGGGCCGCGACCATCCGGCCCATTCCCAGGGACATGGTCAAAACACAGACGATGATCAGGCTGTTCAGGCGCATTGCGATCCGTGTGGTTTTGAGGTTGCGGGGGGATGCGGGCAGTACTCCGGCAACAGGAGGCTCCCGGCATGGTTCCGGGGACTTGGGGACGGGCGATCCGCACCAGGTTCCCAAGCTCTTTGACGTATGCTGCCTTTTTTACAACAACTTCTACTGGTTGCTGAACCAGAAAAACATTCTGCCCCAGAGTCAAACAGGGTCCGGGAAACGGTTCGCCCGCCTCCCGGACCCTTTCACGGCCAATTAGCATTGAACGTGGCGTGTCGCAACTTTATTTGCTGCGGATCTCCACGCGGCGGTTCTGATAGCGGCCTTCGTCGGTGCTGTTGTCAAACTTGACGGATTCGCCCTTACCAACCGGCTCCAGGCGGCTGGAGTTGATGCCGTTGCCGGTCAGCCACTGGGTGACGGAGTCGGCGCGGCGCTTGGACAGTCCCATGTTGTAGGCGTCGGTACCGATGGAGTCGGTCCAGCCTTCCACCACGTAATCCATGTCCGGCTTTTCCTGCAACAGGATGAGCGCCTGCTCCAGGATGGGAACCATGTCTTCCTTGATGTTGGACTTGTCAAAGTCGAAGTTCAGGCGGAACACGATGGTCTCGTCCACGGGCTGCGGCTCGGCGGCCTCGGTGAAGAAGACGTCTTCCACGAACTTGTCCATGACTGCGGCGTCGGCCATGAGCGCTTCGCCGTCGGCAGGAACGGAGCAGGAATTCAACGCGCGGATTTCATCAATGATCATCCGGCCTTTTTCCGTGTCCGCGTAGCTGATCACATGGAAGCAGACCTTGCCGCCGTACTTGGCGTACAGCGCCTGGGCCTGGGCCACGGGATCGGCGCCGATGTTGGACGCGCCGTCCGTGACCATGATGACGGCGGTTTTGCCGTCCAGTCCGGCCAGCACGGAATCCAGGTCAATGAGACCGTTGCCCATGGGGGTCCGGCGCATGAAGACTTCATAGTCGGTATCCAGCCCGTTGATGGCCTGGCCGACTTCCGCGGTGCTGTAGGGCGCGGGCTGCGCATACCCGGCAAAGGGGGCAAAGGTGTAGACCGCGCCGCTGTATCCCAGCTCAGGGATGGCGTCGTTGAGTTTGCCCATCATGCCCTTGGCAAGGTCAATTTTCTTTGCGCCGCTGCCCATGTACTTTTGGGCCATGGACCCGGAGTGGTCCACAAAGAGAATGAAGTTATCCACCTTGGGGACTTTTTTGCCCGCAAAGGCGGCCGTGGAAAAGGCCATCATCAGGGCCAGGACCACAAGGCAGATGCCCAGGCCGCTGCGTTTCATGTTCACCATTGCATCGCTCCTTCGTTTTACTACGGATACAAAATAATAACCTGTTAAAATGGAAAAACGCTCATTCTCAACGTAGCGGATTCACAGGGTTGAAGCAAGATGATTGCACCGACAAATGCATAGTTTTACGAAAACCGGGAATTCCCCCTAGGAGAAAGGAGGTCTGTTCGGTGTTCATCCGTGAATCCGATTCGGCCCGGAGTTGCGTCCCAGGGCGGAAACCAGTAAGAAAATGGCTCCGAAAGCGCGGCAGCGCCCTGCGCCGGGGAGCCGCCAAGAGTCAACACCAACGAGCAAGCACGAGGAGTGCCCATGTATATCGTCACCGGAGGCGCCGGGTTCATCGGCAGCGCCATGGTCTGGCAACTCAACCGCATGGGGGTGGACGACATCCTGGTGGTGGACAACCTCTCCACCACGGATAAATGGAAAAATCTGGTTGGACTGAAATACGCCGACTATCTGCACCGGGACGAATTTCACAAGTATCTCGTGCGCGAGCACGATCCCTTCCGTACGGACGGCGTGGTGCACATGGGCGCCTGCTCCTCCACCACGGAGCTGGACGCGGATTTCCTCATGGAAAATAACTACCGCTACACCCAGCTGCTCTGCCGCTTCTGCCTGAACCACGGAGCGCGGTTTGTGAACGCCTCGTCCGCGGCCACCTACGGTGACGGCACCCTGGGTTTTTCCGACGACCATGACGGCATTGAGGCGCTGCGGCCGCTGAACATGTACGGCTACTCCAAACAGCTTTTCGATCTCTGGGCCTTGCGCGCGGGCATTCTGGACCACATTGTTAGCCTGAAATTCTTCAATGTCTACGGTCCCAACGAATACCACAAAGACGACATGATGAGCGTGATCTGCAAAGCGCACAAGCAGATCGGCGAAACCGGCAAAATGAAGCTCTTCAAGTCCTACCGGGACGACTATCCACACGGGGGCCAAAAACGGGACTTCGTGTACGTCAAGGACTGCGTGAACCTGATGTGGTGGCTGCTGGAGCACCCGGACGCCAACGGCGTGTTCAACGTGGGCACGGGCGAGGCCCGCACCTGGGTGGCGCTGGCCACGGCGGTCTTCCAGGCCATGGACAAAGAGCCGGACATCGGCTTCATTGAAATGCCCGAGACCATCCGCGACAAGTATCAGTACTTTACCCAGGCCAATATCGACAAACTCCGGGCGGTTGGCTATGATACGCCCTTCACCTCCCTGGAGGACGGCGCCAAGGACTACGTAAAGAATTATCTGTCCACGGACGATCCATACCTTGTGAGCTGAAATGCCGGGGACCGGTCCCCTGCGGCGGCGCAGCGGCAGGGCCGTTGATTTTACACCGTATATCATTATACTAGCGGCAACGTCCGCCGTGAACGAGCGTCGAAAAATCCGAACCGAGGGTTTGCGTTGAAACGTCGTCTGGTCCCGATCCTGGTCTGCACCCTGGCGCTTTGCTGCCTGTTCGCCGGACAGCCTTGGCTGCTCTTCGGTCAAAAGCAGCCCATGTCCATGGAACGCCGCTATGCGTCGGACCGCGACCTGACCTTCAACGAAGCCCAGGAAAAGCCCGCCGAGGAAGGCCAGTGGACCTTCACCGCGGACCGCATCGCCGCCGAGCACGACAGCGGCTATGTGGAGGTGGAGGGCGACGCCACCTTTACCGACGGCACCAACACCCTGCGCGCCGACTTTGCCCGGTATTATCGCGAAACCGGCTGGCTTGTGTTGCGCGGCAATGTCCGGGCCATGTGGCAGGGCGATTTCCTCGAAGCCGAGGAAGCGGAATTTGATCTGAACAATCAGGAGGGCTGGCTCAAGGAAGGCAAAGTCTTCATGGTCAAGCCCCACCTGTATTTCGAATCCTCCTACATCCGCAAATACAGCGGTGCCAGCTATTCCTTCAAAGATGCCAAGGTCACGGCCTGTAGCGGGGAAAAGCCCGCATGGTCCGTACACACCGAAGAAGGGGACGTGACCCTGGACGGCTATGCCACACTCTGGCACACCACCTTCCGCGTGCGCGACACCCCCGTGGCCTACCTGCCCTACATGCGTCTGCCCACGGGCGGCGGCAAGCGGCAGAGCGGCTTTCTCATGCCCGAGGTGGGCAGCTCCGGAAAATTCGGCTTCCGCCTGAACCTCCCCTACTACTGGGCCGTGAACGAAGAAGTGGACATGACGTTCTACCAGAACATCATGAGCCGACGCGGCTACATGCAAGGGCTGGAACTGCGCCACGCGGACAACGCCTATACCAAGGGCTATTGGCGGTTCGACTGGCTCAATGACGCTGTGACCTACCGGCGCAACAACGCGGACGACGACCCCGTGGACGACGACGGACTGGCCCGCTCCAACAGCAACCGCTGGTGGTGGCGCAGCAAGTTCGACGGGTATCTCGGCACCCCGGCCTGGCGCGCCATGGTGGACGTGGATGTGGTTTCGGATCAGGATTACCTGCGTGAATTCCGCGACGGGTATAACGGGTATCAGGCCAGCCGCGACGAAATGCTGGAAGAATTCGGACGCGACATCAACGAGGCCGACGCCGACACCCGCACCAGCACGGCCATGCTCACCCGCGACTTCCAGTCCTTCGGCATGGCCGGCAAGCTCGAATACAATCAAAATCCCGCCTACATGAACGGCAACAACGACGACGGCGAGGATCCCTCGCTCCAGCGTCTGCCCGAAGTGGACATGTACGCCTTTAAGGACGACATCCCGGGGACGCCGCTGGAGTTCGAGGCGGAAGCCCAATACGGCTACTACCACCGCAACAGAGGGTCCACGGGCCACCGTCTGGACATGCGCCCCACCCTGAGCCTGCCCGTGCACACCGACGCCCTGACCATGATCCCCTATGTGGGAGCGCGCGGCACGGTCTATTCCATGACCGAGCGGGAGGAAGGCGAAGACGTGATCCTGGCCGACGGCAGCGTGGAACGCGCCTCGGAAGTGGAGGCGGATACGCCCGTGAACCTGGGCATGGAGGCTGGGGTCTCGCTTTTCTCCGAGGTCTACCGTACCTACAGCCTGAACGCCCCGGCCCTGGCAGCCTCGTCGGAACAGGTGGGAACCGAACGCTGGACCGACATCAAACACAGCATCGTGCCGCGCCTGGATTACTCCTATGTGCCGCGCAAGACCGGCCAATCCGACCTGCCCTACTACGACGAGCGCGACCGCATCATCGGGGAAGATCTGGTCACCTTCTCCCTGACCAACGCCTTTGACCGCAAACGCGAATACGTGACCCTTGGCCCGGACGGGGAAACGCCCCTCATCGCCACGGATTACCTCGACTTCGCCCGGGTGCGCGTCGCCCAGAGCTACGACCGGCTTGAGGCCACCCGCAAGGATGACCTGGACCGCTACGAACGCCGCCCGTTCTCGGACCTCATGGCGGAAATATCCCTCTCGCCCCTGGCAGGCTGGAGCCTCAGCTCCAAAACCTGGTACTCGCCCTACCTTTCCACCCTCACCGAGCATGAACACACCCTGCGCTACACCCGCGAGGGCGTGGGCGACTTTTTCGTTTCCTACGATCTGCTCCAGGAAATCGACGAGTACAAACGCCGCCGGGACGAAAACATGCAGGTGCTGCACCTGGGCGGCAACCTCTACGTGATGCAGAACCTGCTCCTGGGTCTGGAATACCGCACGGATCTGGAACGCGGCACGGATCTGGAACGAACCGTCAGCCTGACCTGGATGGGCGAATGCTACGACGTGGGCGTGCGCTTTTCCCAAACCGACGACGACACCTCCGTGGGTCTGAACTTCAACATCCTGAAATTCTGATATGCCTGAACGACGCCCCATACGCGTCCTGCCCCCGGCCCTGATGCATCAGATCGCGGCCGGTGAGGTGGTGGAACGCCCGGCCAGTGTGGTCAAGGAACTGGTGGAAAACAGTCTGGACGCCGGAGCCACGCACATCGCCATCCATATCGACGGCGGGGGAGTCCGGCGCATCGCGGTCCGCGACAATGGCCACGGCATTGTCCCCGAGGAACTGGAACTGGCCGTGACCCGGCACGCCACCAGCAAAATCGCGGTGCTCAACGATCTGGAAAAGGTGAACTCCTTCGGATTTCGGGGGGAAGCCCTGCCCAGCATCGCGTCTGTTTCCCTGTTTCGCATGGCCTCCCGCGCCCAGGATCAGGACATGGGCTGGAAAGTGCATGTGGATCACGGCGAGATGTGCGAGTCCGGCCCGGATCCCCTGGACCGCGGCACCATGGTGGAGGTACGCGACCTGTTTTCCAACGTGCCGGCGCGCCGTAAATTTCTCAAGACCGAACCCACGGAAAACAAACGCTGCCAGGACGCGATCCTGCGCATGGCCCTGGCCCGCACCGACGTACGCTTTACGCTCACGGTGAATGGCCGGGAAACCATGAACCTGCCGGAAAACCAATCCCTGCGGGACCGGTTGGCCGCGTTCTGGCCTCCGGCCATCATGGACGGCGTGGCCGAAGTGGACGCGGAGCGACACGGCATCCGGGTTCACGGCCTGGTGGGAGCGCCCCGCACGGCCCAAGGCCGGGGCGACCGCATCCTGCTCTGGGTCCGCAACCGCCCGGTGCAGGACAAATTGCTGCTCACGGCCCTGCGTCAGGCCTATTCGGGACGCCTGCTGTCCAAGGAATATCCCCAGGCCGCCCTGTTTGTGGAGCTGCCCCCGGAAATGGTGGACGTGAACGTACACCCCGCCAAGCTGGAGGTCCGTTTTTCGGACGAATCCTCGGTCTTCTCGGCCGTGCGTTCGGCCGTACTTTCCGCCCTGGACCGGGGCGGAGTACTGGCTCACCCCCGCCGTGCCACACCCGACCCTGCGCACCAGACCATGCCGGATCCCGCATCGGAAACACGATTTCGGGAACCCCCGGCTCCCAGCTTCGGCAGGGACCGCTCCAAATTTCCCAGCTATGCGGAATATCGACGCGGTCCCGGGGAACTGCCCCTTACGCCGCCGGATCCCGCGTCCTTGTCCCGGCAATCGGAGCATGACCGCGTTTCGCCACCTGACGGCGAACCGCTCCCCGCATCCCCGGTTCCCGCGTTCGCGTCTCCCGAGATCCAACAACCGCGCCAAGCCCCGGAGGTGGGCGGCTACCGCTACCTGGGCCAGGTCTCGGACACCTATCTAGTGCTCTCGCGGGGCGCGGACCTCTTCCTTGTGGACCAGCATGCGGCTCATGAACGGGTCTTGCTGCACAATATGCGCCGCCAGCGCACCCGGGGCGATTCTCAACCACTGGCCCTGCCCCTGGAACTGCCGCTGCACCCGTCCGAAGCCCAGGAACTGGACCGCCTCTGGAACGATCTGCGCGCCGCGGGCTTTCGCCTGAGCCATGCCCGGCCCGACCTGCTGCACGTGGAAGGCATCCCTCCCACGCTCGACAGCGCCAAGGCAAAGGAGTACCTTCGCTCCGCCCTGGATTCCGGCGCAAGTGGACTGGAAGAATTGTGGACCATGCTTTCCTGCAAGTCCGCCATCAAGGCCGGACAACCCCTGGCCACGGACGAAGCCCTGGCTCTGCTCGAATCCTGGCTGGTCTGCCCGGAGCGGGAATATTGCCCGCACGGACGCCCCACCGTGCTGCGCTGGACACCCCAGGAATTGGAAAAACTGTTCAAACGGAAGTGATCCCCATGGCCATCCCGTACAACAAGCTTCGCGTCCAGGTAGATCTGAATGCCATCCGCCACAATTACCGGCAACTCAGCACCGGCTCGGGCAACACCTTTGCCGTGGTCAAGGCCGATGCCTACGGACACGGATTGATTCCCGTGGCCCGCGCCCTGGCCGAGGAAGGAGCCGACACCTTTGCCGTGGGCACCGTGGGCGAGGCCGTGCACCTGCGCGAAAGCGGCTGCACCGGACGCATTCTCTCCCTGCTTGGTCCCGTGGATTCGGATGATTACGCGGCCCTGGCACCCCAACGGATCATCCCCTTTGTGGGCAATTGGGAGCAGCTGGTCCGGCTCAAGGAAACCGCGGCCCAAAACGCCACACCGGAAAGCCCTCTGGAAATCAGCCTCAAGTTCGACACAGGCATGGCCCGGCTGGGATTCCACCTGGAGGACGTACCCCGGCTGCTTTCGGTGCTCACGGACGCGCCCGGGCTGAAACCGGTCATGGCCAGCTCACACCTGGCCACGGCGGACGAGCCGGACAACTGGGCCTTTGCCCGGGAGCAAGGCGACATTTTTCAAGCCGTGTTGGACGCGCTGCGCCACGGCGGGCTGGACGTGGAAGGCAACCTGGCCAATACCGCCGGGATCCTGGCCCACGGAACCCTGCATCACCAGGGCAGGCGGGCCGGTATCGGGCTGTACGGCTGCAACCCCTTTGCCGGAACCGAGCACGAATCCCTGGGCGCGGAACTGCGCCCGGCCATGGAGGTCACAGCCCCTGTGGTGGAGGTGCACCCCCTGGCCAAGGGACGCAGCGTGAGCTACGGCTGCACCTGGAAGGCGCCCCGAGACTGCGTGGTGGCCATTGTGGCCACGGGGTATGCGGATGCCTATTCCCGGGGCTTATCCAACCGCGGGTCCATGTGCCTGAATGGTACGCGGGTACCCATAGCGGGCCGGGTCTGCATGCAGCTCACGGCAGTGGACGTCACGGATCTGGCCGAGTCCGGCCATGGCGTCCAGGTGGGTGACCAAGTGCATCTTTTGGGTGGACGCGGACCGGGAAAAATCACCCCGGAAGAGCTGGCGGACTGGTGGGGAACCATCACGTACGAGGTCTTCTGTCTGCTCGGACTGAACCCCAAAGAATATCGGTAAGTGACCGTCGCCGCCCCGAGCGGCACGCCATCATAAACAACCATCCGCTCCGGGCCGCCCTTTTGGGCCGGGTACGGAACGCGGTCAAGGACAAAGGAGACTCCGTATGAGCTGGGTCGTTGCGGAAAGTTTTCCGCTGCATGAAATGGAACCCAACGGGTTGACCAAGGAAAATCTTCAGGGACGCTGGGAGGAAGTGGCTGACGACATGGCGCTGATCCCGGAACGCAACGTGCGCGTGGTGGAAGAAAACGGCATCGTGCGCGTGGAAGTCTCCGAGGAAATGTACGACTGCATGCGCGGCATGTAGACGCACCACAACACCTCATTCGCCCGAACATCCCGGAAGGACCGCTTTGCCTCGGTTTTTCCGGGATGCTTCGTATCCTTCCCTCGTTGTTTCAACGACTTGCCATTGTGCGGCCCGGCCAGGCCGACACATCGCCAATGCGCCGAAATACCTGGTTTATTCCAAAGAAATACGTCCATCCCGCCGCCATCTCATGAAAAAATATAACATGAGACAGCAAGAGTATCATTCCAAGACCTTGCCACTCTGCCGCTCCCGTGGCACTCTGGTGATAATCGCGCCATTGCCGCTTGTGTTCGCTAAAAAACCAAGGAGTCAACATGCGCAGTCAAACCAGAAAACAGGCATTGGTCATGTCCGCGATCCTGCTCTTTGCAGCGGGCATCCTCGCGGCGGCGGCCTCGGCCGGACAAGGTCCGGATCCGGTGCAGATCTGGTCGCACATCACGGAGACAAAACCCTACACCGAATGGGACGGCTGGCCCGACCATGAGGGCATGCAGCCCGGCAATTCCCCGCACGGGGTGCTGCACCGGGTCTATGTCAGCCCCCAGGCGGTGTCCGCAGAGGCCGCGCCTGTGCCTTACGGTTCCATGGTGGTCAAGGAAAATTACGACGCCGGCCAGACCCTCCAGGCACTGACCGTCATGTTCAAGGTCAAGGACTTTAATCCGGATTATGGAGACTGGTACTGGATCAAGTATTCCCCGGAAGGCGAAGTCCAGGCTTCCGGCAAGCCCGGAACCTGCGTTTCCTGCCACAGCGTGGTTTCGGACAACGACTACATTTTCCTGCACGTTTTTTAACCGGGAGCGGCCGTGCGCCGCTTCCCGCCCCGAACGGCCCGCAACCCGCCGGAACCCGGCGCGCTTGTGTCTAATCTCTGGCAAAAGGAACATCCATGCTTTGGTTCCATCCCATCTTCTCGGCCCTGGTTCTGCTGCTCGCCCTGTACGTCCTTGCGCTCGGCTGGGTACGTTTTCGCGTCAACCATCTCGGCGGTCGCGGGGTCTTTCCCTGGAAGCGGCACGTCCTGCTCGGCAAAGTCGTCTATGCCGCCTGGACCCTGTCCTTTCTCGGCGGGGCCGCCATGGTCCGCATCCACTGGCCCGCTTTTTTTCTCAAAGGCGCACACACCATGGGCGGATTCGTCATGCTCGCGCTCATGGGGATCGGTCTGGTAACGGGATTGATCATGGACCGCCAAAAGGCCAAACGCCGCGCATTGCCGCTGCTGCACGCCCTGGTCAATGTGCTGCTTCTGGCCACCGCAGGCTACCAGGCCTGGACCGGCTGGAACATCGTGCAAAAAGTGCTGCTGCACTGAGTGCGATCAAGCCTGCTTTTTGGCTCGGCTAGCGTGCCGCAATAGCTGACCAATTTTTTCTTCTTGCGTCGGCCATGGCCGGTGTTACAATTCGGTTACAATGATGTTACAGGCTTTCCCCGAACGGGAAAGTCCCGTATCAGCGGAGCACGCGTGGGTGTCTTCACCCTGCGTGCGACGTATTGCGTCGCGGCCCATGGTCCCGCGCCCCAAGGCGCCACGAACAACCCAAATCGGGCTTATTCTGTCGAAGACGACCCCATCAAGGAGTCCCCTTTGAAACCTCGCTCGGTCTTTACCCGGATGTTGCTCTGGGCTTGGGCGGTTCTTGCAGCGTCCCTGCTGGCCCTGTTCCTGGTCACCACCTTTCAGACACGCGACAGCATCGTGCTGGAGGCCGAAGAACGCGCCGCCAGGGAACTGGAAACCGTGAAATGGCTGCTGGTGCAACATGCGCCGTTTCCCGATACCAAATCATTCCATGACTGGAGCACGCAGCTGGGCCACCGCATGGGCCTGCGTCTGACCTTTGTTGCCGACGGCCAGGTGCTCGCCGATTCCATGGTGTCCTACGAGGAGCTGGACGCCCTGGAAGACCACTCCATGCGTCCGGAAATCCGGAAGGCCACGCCCAGCTCCATAGCCTCCAGCCGCCGGTACAGCGACACCCTGGACCGGGAAATGCTCTACGCCGCCACGGAATTACCCCCTGTGAGCGGACTGCCCAGGGGCGTTCTGCGTCTGGCCGTTCCCTTTTCCGAACTTCGCGGCCAGCTCGCCAGCGTCTTTGACCACGCCTTGTGGACCATGTCGTTGGCACTGGCTGCCAGCGGCATTCTCCTGCTCATGGGGACACGCAACGTGGGTCGGTCGGTCCACGCCTTTTCCGAAATGGCCAGGGACATTGGGAACGGTGATTTTTCCCAGCGCATCCGCGAGGTTCCCGGCCGTGAATTCCAGCCTTTGGCCGAAGCCATCAACGCCATGGCCCGCCGCATCGGCAGGCATGTGGACACCATCGAGGAGCAGGGCGGACGTCTGCGCGCCATGTTCCAGGGCATGGGCGAGGGCGTACTCGTGCTGGATCAGCGCGGACGCATCGACTCGTTCAACCGCGCCCTGGAGCGGCTCCTGCCCGAGGTGGCCAAAGCCCTGGCCAAAACGCCCCTGGAAGCCGGCCTGCCCCTGGAAGTGCAGGACGCTGTGGAGCGCATGCTCCATCAGGAACACGGCGCCACCGACGACACGGACACCCCGGGAGAACGGCTGCGCATTTTGCTGAATGATACTCGCCACTTGGCCGTGACCATTCTTTCCTTTACCGGACACCGGGGCGGACGCAAACTGATCCTGGTCTTCCGGGATGTGACCGCGGAAGTGGAGCATGAACACGCCCTGCGGGAATTCGTTGCCAATGCCTCGCACCAACTGCGCACGCCGCTCACCAGCATCAAGGGCTACGCAGAAACACTCATGGATGCTCCGCCCTCGGACCCCGAGGCAACGGCACGCTTTCTGGGCATCATCCAGCGCAACGCCGACCACATGGACGGCGTGCTCGCCAGCATGCTCAAACTGGCCCGCTCAGACCGCGCCGCCACCTCAAGCCGCAACACCAAGGTCAGCGCCCGAGAAATTCTAAGCGCAGCCATCACGGACATGGAACCGCGAGCCGATAGCGCCGGCATGCGCCTGTCCGTCCTGCTGCCCGAAGACGACATGATGGTGCATGCCGAATCCGAGGGACTGCTGCACGTCTTCCACAATCTGCTCGCCAACGCCGTGAACTACGGCCATTCCGGCGCGGATATCGAGGTCTCGGCCCGATCCCTTCCCGAAGGGTGGTCCTTTGCCGTGCGCGACCACGGTCCCGGCATTCCTGCCGGCCTGGAAGACAAGGTCTTTGAACGCTTTTTTCGTGGCGATCCAAACGCCATTGACGACCGGGGCGGCGCAGGCCTGGGATTGGCCATCTGCCGCCAAATCGTGGAAAATTATGGGGGCCGCATCCACGCGGAGCGCCCTGAAGACGGAAAGGGTGCCCGATTCGTCTTTACCTTACCGCACGCTTGACAAACCGGTCCGGCCGCGGCCACGTCGAGGCGGACCAGGAGCTGAATCCAACAATCATGGACCTCTACGATCTGTTCTTTTACATGGCCATTGGAGCGGGTTTTCTCATGGCCTTCAACCTTGGGGCCAACGATGTAGCCAACAGCATGGCCTCGGCCGTGGGCGCCCGGGCCATCACCGTGCGTCAGGCCGTCTTCATCGCCGGGACGCTCAACTTTCTGGGCGCCGTGGTGCTCGGATCCCACGTGACGGCCACGGTGAGCAAAGGCATTATCAACTCCGCGGAAATAGGTGATCCAAAACTCATGATGGTGGGCATGTTCGCCGCGCTCATGGCCGCGGCCATATGGGTGCTCATATCAACGCTCACCTCGCTCCCGGTCAGCTCCACCCACTCCATTGTGGGGGCCATCATGGGCTTCGGCATCGTGGCGGGCGGACCAGGGGTGGTCAATTGGCTCAAAATGGGCGGCATCGTCATGTCCTGGATCATCTCGCCCTTTTTCGCCGCAGGCATCTCCTACTTCATCTTCTCCCACATCCGAAAACACATCCTTTACAAAAAACACTTCATTGAGCAGGCCCGCCGCTGGGCACCACGCTGGGTGGCACTCACTGCCGCATTGGTGATCTTTTCCTTCCTCTACAAAACCCCCGTGGGCAAAGGGCTTGGACTGCATTGGAGCCTCTCCCTGCTCATGACCCTGGCGCTCTCGGTCTCGGTCTGGCTGGTGGTCCGCGCCCTGCTCCGCCACATGGTCATCGATGCCGAGGCAGGCGCGGAAGCCGTGGAAGGCGTGTTCCGCAAAATGCAGGTGGGAACCTCCTGTTACGTGGCCCTCTCACAGGGCGCCAACGACGTGGCCAACGCCATCGGTCCGGTGGCCGCCATCTACCTCATCGCCAAGCAGCACGTGCTCCTGCCCAAGGCAGACGTCCCCATCAGCATCCTCATCCTTGGCGGGCTGGGCATTGCTCTGGGCATCACCGTGCTGGGCCACCGCGTCATGGGCACCGTGGGTGAAAAAATCACCACGCTGACCAACACCCGCGGTTTTTCCGTGGACTTCGGCGCGGCCAGTACCGTGCTGGTGGCCTCCAACATGGGACTGCCCGTTTCCACCACCCACGCAGCCGTGGGCGGGGTTGTGGGCGTCGGCCTGGCGCGGGGCTTTTCCGCCGTGGACTTCCGGGTGCTCGGCCGCATTGTGCTCTACTGGGTGCTCACCGTACCCATCGCGGCCTTTACCAGCATCGCACTGTTCGTGGTCATGCGCTGGCTCTTCCTGTAGCCTGTAACCTTTTTTTACGAAGGAGAACCATATGTCCCTGCGTTTACCCCTTTTCGGACTGCTTTCCCGCAAGTCCCCCATGAGCGGGCTTGTGGAGCACTATGACAAGATCAGTGAGTGCATCAACATCATCAACGACTCCATGGAATGCTACGTCACGGGCGGCACCTGCCGCGAAATGGCGGAATTGGCCGACGCCATCGCCGAGGTGGAGCGCGAGGCCGACGCCATCAAGCGCCGCATCCGCAACCACCTGCCCCGGCAGCTTTTCATGGCTGTGGAAAAGGTCACCTTCCTGAACTACACCAACAAGCAGGACAACATCCTGGACTCGGCCGAAGACGCGCTGCAATGGCTGGCCATGCGGCCGGTGACCATCCCGCCCGATTACAAAGGGGACTTCATCGGCCTGCTGGACGGCGTGGACCGCTCCGCCACCCTGCTCGGCCCCGCGCTCAAGGCCACCATCGCCTTGGTGGAGGGCCGCTCCATCGACCGCGAAGGCACCAAGGACACCTATCGCCGGGTCTTTGACAGCCGTTCCCGCGTGCGGGATCTGGCCAATGAGCTGACCCGGAAGATCTATAACTCCGACATGAACTTCAAGGACATCTACCAGCTGATCCACTTTGTGGACTGCCTCAACGAGATGTCCCACAACTGCTCCAGCTGCGTGGACGTGCTCCGGGCCATGATCGCCCGCTGACCACGTTCCCGGCCATCGGCCGCCGAATCAACACAGGGACCGCCGGAGAGTTTCGGCGGTCCTTGTTGTTTGAATCCATGCCCCTGCTTTGCCCGTTCTTTCTCCCTTGCGACGCACGGCATGGGCAGGCGTTCCATTGCCCACGCCTTGCCAGCACGCCCGATCTGTTCTCACTTGGTTGTTTTTTTCCTGATTTTGTATATTATATAAAGTAGCCGCCATTGGCGGGCGCGATCCGCCAAACGGTCGCCGTTGGTCCCTTTTCTCCACGGACGCATGGTCTGTGGAGAAAACACGGCTCTTTCACAACCGAGGGGGATTGTTATGAAAATCGCTCAGGTCGCGCCGCTCCATGAGAGCGTGCCGCCCAAACTCTATGGCGGGACCGAGCGCGTGGTACATTTTCTGACCGAGGAACTCGTGCGTAAAGGGTACGATGTGGCTCTGTACGCCAGTGGAGATTCGCACACCAGCGCGGAACTGCGGCCCTGCTGCGATGAAGCGCTGCGCCTGGACCCGCAATGCCAGAATACCCTGGTGCATCACGTGCTCATGCTCGAACGCGTCATGCAGGATTCCAGGGAATTCGATATCGTCCACTTCCACATGGACTACATCCATTTCCCGTTGCTGCGCCGTTTCGACCTCAACGGACTGACCACCTTTCATTGGCGGCTGGATCTGCCTGATTTTCTCCCCTTTGCCAGCGAATACACGGACCTGCCCGTGTCCTCCATTTCGCTTTCCCAGCGGCGGCCCCTGCCGCAGATGAACTGGGTGGGCAACGTCTACCACGGTCTGCCCCGCGACCTGCTGCAATTCCACCCCGGTCCCGGCAGATATCTGGCCTTCCTGGGACGTCTCAGCCCGGAAAAAGGCATTGAGGAAGCCGTGGATATCGCCATTCGTTCCAAAACCCCCTTGAAGATCGCGGCGAAAATCAACGATTTTGAGCGGGACTACTATGAAGAGGTGCTGCGGCCCCTGTTCCGGCACCCCTTGGTGGAATTTCTGGGAGAAATCGACGAGACCCAAAAGAACGAATTTCTCGGCAATGCCTCGGCGTTGCTCTTCCCCATCCTCTGGCCCGAACCATTCGGGTTGGTCATGATTGAAGCCCTGGCCTGCGGCACGCCGGTCATTGCGTTTCCACAAGGCTCGGTTCCCGAGGTGCTGCGCCACGGCGTGAGCGGCTGGCTCGTGGACGACGTGGATTCGGCCGTGGACGCGGTGGGCTGCCTTGGTCTGCTCAGCCGCAGCCGGTGCAGGGCCGAGTTCGACCAACGCTTCACGTCGTCCGTCATGGCCGACAATTACGTGCGCATCTACAAGCACCTGCTCAACAGCCGCAAGGAGTCCGGGAGTCGCCAATGGAAGAAATCATCAAGGTTGCCGGTGAATACTACGTTCTCGCCACGTCCTCACTAGCCGACGACCGCCGCCGGGTTGTCAAATACGCCAATACCTTTGCCGTATTCGACCGCTTCGGGGACATTCAGCCCATCGGCCTGGCCGAGCAGGGGCTGTACCACGACGGCACCCGCTTTCTCTCCTGCCTGGAATTCCAGATTGAAGACGTACGTCCCCTGCTGCTCAGTTCCAACGTGACCCGCGACAACATGCTCGTTACCGTGGACCTGACCAATCCGGATATTTTTCTGCAAAACGGCGGCATGATTCCACGCGGCTCCATCCATGTGCATCGCAGTAAATTCCTGCACGGCGGGGTTTGCCATGAACGCTTCCACATCAGCAACTACGGGCTGGAGGATCTTCAGTTCCAGGTGGCGGTCAAATTCCAGGCCGATTTTGCGGACATCTTCGAGGTGCGGGGGGAACGGCGCACCAAACGCGGAACCTCCTTGCCCACGTCCCAACGGGACCGGGGCGTAACCCTGGCCTACCAGGGGCTGGACCAGCTGGACCGACGCACGGAGATTGATTTTTCGCACGAGCCAACGCACATGGACGACCATGCGGCGCGCTTCCTCTGGAGCATTCCGGCCCGGGAGAGCGAGGACTTCGAGATCACCACGGCCTGCCATACCTCGGAACAAACCCAGCCGGTCTGGGGCTTCGACAATGCCCTGGAAACCACCCTGGACAACGTACGCGGCCTCTTTGAACACGAATGCGTGGTCCACACGTCCAACGAACAATTCAATGAACTGATGACCCGCTCGGTTTCGGACCTCTCCATGCTTCTGACCCGCGAAAACGGCACGCTCTACCCCTACGCGGGCATCCCGTGGTACTCCACACCGTTCGGGCGGGACGGAATCATCACGGCATTGGAAACCCTGTGGCTGAACCCCGATGTGGCCCGGGGCGTGCTCGACTATCTCGCCCAGCGCCAGGCCACGGAATTCAACGATGGGCAGGATGCGGAACCGGGCAAAATTCTGCATGAAATGCGCTTCGGCGAAATGGCCAACACCGGGGAACTGCCCTATGGACAATACTACGGCAGCGTGGACGCCACCCCCTTGTTCGTGGTCCTGGCCGGGCGATATCTGCGCCGCAGCGGGGACCACCACTATCTGCACCGGCTCTGGCCCGTGATCGAAGGGTGCCTGGACTGGATCGACTCCCACGGCGACATGGACGGCGACGGGTTCATCGAATACCAGCGCCGCACAGACTTCGGGCTGACCAACCAAGGCTGGAAGGATTCCGCAGACAGCGTGTTCCACGATGATGGAACGCTTGCCACCGGTCCCATCGCCCTGGTGGAGGCCCAGGCCTATGCGTTCATGGCCAAAAGCGAAGCAGCGCGCATGGCCGAGGAACTGGGCATGCGCAAGGAGGCCATGCAATGGCACGTTCAGGCCCGGGAAATGAAAAAACGCTTTGAGTCCACGTTTTGGGACAAGGAAATGGGCGGCTACGTACTGGCCCTGGACGGCAAAAACCGGCCCTGCCGGGTCAAATCCTCCAACATGGGCCATGCTTTGTTCGCGGGCATTGTCTCGCCCGACAGGGCCAAACGCGTGACCCGGCTGCTCATGGGACGTGAATTCAACTCGGGATGGGGACTGCGTACCATTGCCAAAGGCCAGCCACGGTACAACCCCATGTCCTACCACAACGGCTCGGTATGGCCGCACGACAACGCCCTCATTGCCCAGGGCATGGCCCAATACGGCTTCAAGGAGGAGGCAGCCCACATCCTGGGGATGATCTTCGACACCAGCCAACAGGTGGACCAGCATCGACTGCCCGAATTGCTCTGCGGGTTTGAACGCCGCCCCGGAGACGGGCCGACCCTGTACCCGGTGGCCTGCTCCCCCCAGGCCTGGGCCGCGGCCGCCACCATCTCGCTGCTGCAATCCTGCCTGGGCATCTCCGTGAACGGCGCCCAGCGCCGGGTTTATCTGACCAAACCCGTACTGCCCCCATTTCTGCACATCGTACGTATCAAAGATCTGCAAGTGGGCGACGGCAGCCTGGACCTGCTCTTTGAGAGGCATGAACACGATGTCTCGGTCCGCATTGAACGGCGGCGCGGTGACGTGGGCCTGACCCTGAACAAATAGGTACGCTCCGGTCCTGTCCTGGAGTACCCACGTTGCAGCAAACGGATTTACTTTGCGCAATACCGTGGGTACACTGCACGGCACCGCGACAGTCGTTGCCGCATGCCCTTGCCGTTTCCCGGCCTGGGTACGAATTTACCGCAAGGACGAAACAGATCCCCCCATGTGCTGCTCCCTTTTACGTCATATGAAAAAAAAGAACTGCCCGTGCCGGTGGCAAGGCAGTTAAGCGCTTCTTGTTGTTTTTGTTGATGTACTGATCAAAATCCAACAAGGAGAACGCAATGACGTTGAGTATCGTCCTGTCGCTGCTCGCGACGGGCGCGGCTGTCGGTTTTGCCTCCGGGCTTCTTGGAGTCGGTGGCTGCTTCATCATGGTTCCGGTCCAGTTTTGGGGCTTGAAGGCAATGGGCATCGCCCCGGACATAGCCATCCGTATCGCTTTCGGCACCAACCTGATGGTGGTTTTGCCCACGGCCCTGAGCGGGGCCATGGCGCATCATAAAAAAAATGCTGTTGTCTGGAAGGCCGGGATCATCCTCGGACTCACAGGAGCGGGCGGCGCCTTTATCGGTGCCTGGATTGCCTCCATCCTGCCGGCCAAAATCCTGACCGTCCTCTTCGGCCTGGCGGTCATCCTGGGCGGTCTGCGCATGCTCACGGCCAAGCCGCCCCAGGCTGCGCAAGCGCCGGTCCAGCGCCTTGCACCGTATGTGCTTTGGGGAATCCCCCTGGGCATTGTGTCCGGATTGATCGGCATCGGCGGCGGCGTGCTGATCATCCCCATCCTGGTATTTTGCCTGGGATTCCAGATGCACCAAGCCGTTGGAACTTCCACGGCCTTGATGATCTTTACCGCGGTGGGCGGCGTTCTCTCCTACCTTGTGCATGGATGGGGAACCCCGGGCCTGCCGCCGTGGTCCACAGGATACGTGAACTGGCTGCAATTCGCGCTGCTGGCCGGTTGCAGCATCCCCATGGCCGTGGTCGGGGCGCGTGCGGCGCACCTCCTGCCGGCAAAACAACTCAAGCAGGTCTTTGTCCTGGTCATGTTCTACATGGGATTAAAGATGACCGGCGTTTTTGCCCTGCTTGGCCTGCCGCTCTAATCCCATAAGCCAGCCGACTCTTCCCGGCAGGGTCGCTCTTCACGCGGCCCTGCCTTTTTTCCAAACAACCACCCGCCCGCAACAGGCACGGCGTCCCCCCGGTCCATGCCCTGCCGCCACGAACCCAAACACGAAAAGCACGCCGTTGCCCTCAAACATACTGTCCCAGCAATGGATACAGGCTGCTGCTTCCGCGCGTATCGGGAAAATCGTCCCCTGTTTTTTAGTTGAAATTGAATCTCAAATTCATTAGAGATTTACGTGAGCGGCATACCCCACCTGCTCACGACATCTCCGTCGGAAGCGGCGGACACGATCTATCAACACATGGAAACGACGTACTCACTGACCATAAATGAAAAAAACACGAGACACGCTTCACCCCGCCACGCCGCTGCTGCCCACGGGAAATGCCCGGCACACGGCAAGGCTACGGATCCCCCGGTTCAACCACCTGACAAGGATGCACCATGTTTCGAGATGACCTGACCTGCGGCGCGCCTCTGACCCAGGAAACCATTACCACGGCATTGCACGAATTTGCCGAATCCCTGGGAACGGCAGTGGATGCCCGCGACCACCATACACGCAAGCACTCCGAGGAAGTGGCCCAGGTTGCCTACGGACTGGCCGTACGCATGGGACTTTCCACGGCCCACGCCGATGTGATCCACGTGGCCGCCCACCTGCACGACGTTGGAAAAATCGGTATCCCGGACGCCGTATTGTTCAAGCCCGGTCCACTGACTCCGGCGGAATGGGCCATGCTCAAACGCCACCCCGCCATTGGCGCGGAAATCGTCCAGCCGGTGCAGGCGCTTTGCCGCTGCGGTATCCGGGAAATCATCCTCCACCATCACGAACGGTGGGATGGACAGGGCTACCCCCATGGTCTGCACGGCACGGAAATCCCACTCGGAGCGCGGATCATCGCGGTGGCGGACAGCCTTTCCGCCATGATGCAGCGTCGCCCGTACCGCAAGGCCATGCGATTTTGCGAGGCCCGGGAGGAAATCCTGCGATGCGCTGGTACGCAGTTTGACCCCAATGTGGTGGCCGCGTTCGAACGCAGTGCTTCCATGATCGGCCAGCTCATGGAAATGCTCAGCGACTAGCCCACCCGGATCCGGTTTGCGGTTCCCGGCAGGGGACCATGTCCCCCCTCAATGCTCTCTCAAGTCCCTACTGCCTGCGTGCTGCGCCACGCCGACATCCAGTTGCGACGTTCCCGCTTTGACCGCCACGAAACGAGGAGCGGCCCGGCTCCCCCCTGCAAAGGGGAACCGGGCCGCCGACCTGGAGAGGTGAGGTAGTACCTTGTATTCTTAGTGGTCGCAGGTGTTCGCGCCGGTCTGGAGCGAGCCTTTCATCCACTGTTCCAGCACTTTTTCCGGCTCCTGGGAGGGAGCGCCGACAATAACCTGGACGCCCTCGTCCTTGAGCAGGGATTGGGCCTTGGCCCCCATGCCTCCGGCGAGCACCAGGTCCACGTTCAACCCGGCGATCCACTTGGGCAGGACGCCCGGCTCGTGCGGCGGCGGGGTTTCGCTGGTGCTGGCCACCACGCTGCCCAGTTCCGTGTCCACATCATAGACCGCAAACTGTTGGCAGTGGCCGAAATGCTGGCACAACCGACCCTCGGCAATGGGCAGAGCCACACGCAGCGCGCCGTTGTTCTTGGCCAGGCTCTTGGGCGTGGGCAGTTGGTCCGCGGCAGGCTCCTGCAGGCTGTCCGCCAGCTTGAGCATGGGCTTGACCACCCGTCCCAGGGCTTGGGCTGCCGGGCTTTCGTGCTCCACCTTGACATAGGGGAAGCCCTCGTCTCCGGAGCGGGCCACTTCCGGTTCAATGGGAATCCGACCCAAGAAGGGCACGTCCATCTCGCGGGCCAATTGTTCGCCGCCGCCGGAATTGAAAATGTCGTACACTTTGCCGCAATCCGGGCAGGCAAAGCCGGACATGTTTTCCACGATGCCGAGCACCGGGTTGCCCACCTGCTTGCAGAAGGTCACGGAACGGCGCACGTCGTCAATGGCCACGCCCTGCGGGGTGGTCACGATGACCGCGTAGGCGTCGGGTCCGATGGTCTGCAGGGCGGAAAGCGGTTCGTCGCCGGTTCCGGGAGGGCAGTCCACAACCAGGAAGTCCAGATCGCCCCAGGCCACGTCCCGCAGGAACTGGGTGATCAGGCCCATCTTCACGGGACCGCGCCAGATCACGGCGTCGTTCTTGTTGGGGAGCATAAAGCCCAGAGACATGACCCAAAGATTTTTGCTCCAGGACACCGGCTCAATGATTTCCTGGCCGATATGGGGCTGCTTGTCCTGCAGGCTGAGCAGCCGGGGAACGCTGGGACCATGGACATCCACGTCCAGCAGACCCACCTGTTTTCCGGCCTGCGCCAGGGCCACGGCAATGTTGGTGGCCACTGTGGATTTGCCCACGCCGCCCTTGCCGGAAAGCACCACGATCTTGTGCTTGATGCGCGAAAGGTTGGTTTTCAGCTTCTGGTCTTCCGATTCACAACCGGAACAACCGCCCGCGCCTTGTCCCGAGGAGCAGCTGCCGCATGCGTCACTCATGATCTTTCACTCCTTAGAAATTTGTATGGTCCGGCCGCCCACGCCCGAAGCGTGCAAGGCGGCCCGGCTTATGTAATCATCACGATCCCGTTGTCAATGCATGTCGGGATCCCTTGGAATTGCCGACCCCGGCCTACCAGTGTCCTTCCTTGTCCGGTCCGTCCGCGGGAGCGAGCTTCCCGGCCTTGTAGGCCTCCAGATTCTCGGCAGCGGTGCCGCCCTGGCCCAAAAAGACCTGAATGCCGCCCTTTTCCAATGCCATAAACGCCTTGGGTCCCATGTGGCCGGTGATCACGGCCTTGGCGCCGGTGGCGCCCACGGTCTGGGCGGACTGAATGCCCGCGCCCTGGGGCAGGCTCAAATTCTGCTCGTTGTTCACGTATTCATCCGCACCGGTTTCCAGATCATAAATCAAAAATCCGGCAGCGCGCCCAAAGCGGGGGTCCAGTTTGCTTTCCAGGCCCGGGCCTTCGCAGCTGATGGCTATCTTCATGGTTTCTCCTTGGTTGAACGTCTGTTGTTCGGGCATGGGAGCGGGCATTTGGCCGCAGCACGTACCTGCGGTTCCCATTGTGGGGATGACCGCACTTCGCGACCGGCGACCAGCTCCCGGTCCCTGGGGACCATGCCCCAAGCCATGCCCACGCCCATATCCGCGCCCCGGTCCGTTTCCTCGTCCGGGTCCGCAGTCCTGGCCCGCACCGTTGCGACGACAACGGCAACCGGGCATGGTCAATTGTTCAAGCGTGTTCTGCCGCACAGCGGCGAGCACTTCGTCCACCCGGCCACGCAGCCAGGGCCGCAGTTCCAGCCCTGCCGCCTCCAGGGAGTGGCGAACACCGCCGCACACCCCGCCGCAGATGACGAGATGAACCCCGCAGGCCAATATGGCGGATGTCCTGTCCGTTGGGTCCTTTGAGGGAAGGGATACATGGCCTGCGGGGGTAATATTGTTCTCGTCGTCCAGGCGATACAGCCGGAACTCACTGGCGTTTTCAAAGACCGAGGCTAACCGGTCCTGGTAACATGCTAAACAGATAATCATACTTCCGACTCATCCGGCTGGACGTGTTGCTCCAGAGTTTGGTTTCGCTTAAGCACCGGCTGTGCCGAAGCAAACAAAATCAATGTATTTCAAACGACTAAACAGAATCAGGCCATCGCGCGAGCCAGAAGCAAGACAGAGAATGCGCCCGCGCAAAACTCGCCAAGGCGAATTATACGCCCACATTCTTGCAACGCCCCAACATACGGCGCAGCGTATCCTTGGAAATGCCAAGCTCCCGGCAGGTGGCCATTTTCTTGCCCTGGTTGCGCTTGAGCGCCCGCAGCACGGCCCGGCACTTGATTTCCTCCAGGGTGCCGCCCGGTTCGAAGATGTCTTCCTCGGAGGGCCGGTTCGGTTGCAGGTTTTCAGGGAGATGTTCCACCTGGATGAACCCCTCCTGGCAGAGAATAAAGGCGTATTCCAAAATATTTTCCAACTCGCGCACATTGCCCGGAAAGTCGTGCCGCAGGAAGATGGAGAGCACGTCCTCGCTGACGCCTTCCACCTGACGGCCCAGCAGGGCATTGTGGCGCTGAATAAAATGGTCGATGAGCAGGGGAAGATCCTCACGCCGCTCCCGCATGGGAGGCAGGCGCAACGTGACCACGTTCAGCCGGTAGAACAAATCCTGGCGGAATTCCCCGGTGGCCACGCGTTCTTCCAGGTTCCGGTTGGTGGCGGCCACGATGCGTACGTCGGTTTTGACCGGCTTTACCCCGCCCAGCGGCTCATAGGTGCGCTCCTGCAACACGCGTAGCAGCTTGACCTGTAAATTTCCCGGCAAATCCCCGATTTCATCGAGAAAAATGGTCCCACCGGCCGCCAACTCAAACCGGCCGGGCTTGTCTTTTTTGGCGTCGGTAAAGGCGCCGGCCTTGTACCCGAACAGTTCGCTTTCCAATAAATTATCGGGAAGTGCGCCGCAGTTCACGGCCACGAACGGTCCGTCCCGCCTGGCGCTGAGGTTGTGAATGGCGCGGGCGAACAATTCCTTGCCCGTTCCGGACTCCCCCAGCAAGAGGACCGTGGCTTCACTTTTGGAAATCTGGGGCATGATTTGAAAAATTTTGGTCAGCCCCTGGCTTTTGCCCACGATATCCTCAAACGTATAAGATTCCGAAACCTTTTGCCGCATGAGATGAATCTCGGTGAGATCGCGAAAGGTTTCGACCCCGCCGATCAACTCCCCGTCGGCATTGCGCAGGGCCGAGGCAGAGATGGACACAGGCACTTTTTCACCGTCGGACCGCAGGATGAACTTGGACTTGTTGACCACCTGTCCACCGCTTTCCAGGCATTCGCCCAAGGCGCAATTCCCGTCGCACAGGCCGCTGCGGAGCACCTCCCAGCATTTGGCGCCCAAGGCGTCCTCCTGGTCCGTACCTGTGATGCGCGCGGCCGCGCTGTTGAAGTAGGTGATATTCCAGTCCCGATCCACCGTGAATACGCCGTCCGCCAGGGAATCAAGCACGGCTTCGCAGGGGAGGTTTTGAGGAAAAGGCATGTATCGCACTCCATAAGCTAAAAAAATCTCCGCCCATGACATGGACGCACAACTCGCCCAGTGTCCCTTGCTGTCCACGGGAAGTCAAGGCTCAAAACACGCCCTGCCATTTCCCGGCCATGACCCAAGAAGTGGCCTACACGGGAAAACCACCGTCAGTTCCACTGGAAATCCGGGCCGCCAGAATTTGACAGGTCCGGGCCGTGAACATCCGCATTCCGCCGTTCCAACCACCTGTCCACAAAAAAAGCCGACCCGGAATCCCGGATCGGCTTACTGTGTACTCCCTGTGGAGCGCTTTATTTCTTCTTGGCTTCACGCGCCTCACGCAACCAGTCATACCACGGCTCCAGTCCCTCGCCGGTACGGCAGGACACGTTCAGCATGAGCAGGTCTTTGTTCAACTTGGCGGCATGGCGTCTGGCGCTGTCCACGTTGAAATCGACATACGGCAGCAAATCCACCTTGTTGAGCAGCATGACGCTGGAGATGTGGAACATCAGGGGGTATTTTTCGGGCTTATCGTCCCCCTCGGTCACGGAAAGCAGGGTGATCTTGTGATCCTCGCCCACTTCGAACTCGGCCGGGCAGACCAGGTTGCCCACGTTTTCCACAAACAGGATGTCCAGCCCCTCAAGATCCAGGGATTTGAGCGACTCGCGCACCTGGGAGGAATCCAGATGGCATCCGCCCTCGGTGTTGATCTGCACGGCCTGGGCGCCGGTTGCGGCCACACGCTGCGCATCGTTCACGGTCTGCAAATCCCCCTCAACAACGGCCATTTTGAACTCGTCCTTGAGGTCCGTGAGCGTACGTTCCAATAGAGACGTTTTTCCGGCTCCCGGGGAACTCATGAGGTTGAGCACGAGAATGTTCTTCTCGGCGAACAGAGCCTTCAGCTCATCGGCAACGCGGTCGTTGGCTTCCAGCACATTGCGTACGACAGGTATCTCCATGATTATCCTCCTCGGGCTTGCCGCCCGCTTGAAATCCCGCCACAGGAAAGGAAAACGCGTCCGGCCGAATCAGGACGTCGGGGCTGTGTCGCCCCCGGCCTCCCCCTCCGAATCCTCGACCTCCACGTTTTCAATCAAAAATTCCCGACCCGAGACCACTTCATGCCCGATCTCCTGACCGCATTCCGGGCATTCCGCAAGCATGGCGCTCTCGGCCTCGAACTCTTTTTTGCACGAAAAGCAGCGCAATATCAGCGGTGTTTCCCGCACCTCGATTTCGCACCCCTCGAATTGCGTTCCGGGGGTGAGCGCTTCCCAGGCGAACAGCAACGCCTCGGTAACCACTCCGGCGAGCTTGCCGTTTTGCAGCGTCACCTTGGTGATCTTCCCCAGGTTCTGCTTGGACCGCTCGTCAGCCAGTATGTTCAATATGCTATCAATAAGCGACATTTCATGCATAGCACACGGGCTTACCTCAAAAACAACAGTGCCGCAAGGCATGTACAACGCCCCGGTCCATATTTTGGAACGCCGAACCAAAAAGAACCCCGGACCGCACGATCCAGGAAAGAATGTTCCGGGTGCTGCGCTCTTGACGAGTGACACAAATCCGGGTTTGTATGAAAAATAGAGTCATGGAAGATACCCGCGACGACTTCGCCCGGCCGCCAGTCGCTCGGACGGACCCCGTTGCCCGGCAACACCGTCACCCCGCAAGGAGAAAACGTCATGTACGTCGGACTCAAGATGCTCAAAAACTTCGTCACGGTCACCCCCCAAACCCTGGTCAAGGACGCAGAACGCCTGCTGGAGGAGAACCGCCTCTGGAAGCTGCTGGTCATGGACCAGGGCAAGCTGGTGGGGTACGTGCGCAAAAGCGATATTGCCCGCGCCCTGCCCAGCCTGGTCACCTCCCTGGACCGCCACGAGCTGAACTATCTTCTGGCCAAGCTGACCATCGACAAAATCATGCGCACCAACATCGAGGTCATCACTCCGGACGTGGAAATCGAACTGGCCGCCAAGCGCATGTCCGACGAAGACCTGGCCGGCCTGGCCGTGGTAAGCGAGGATGACGAACTATTGGGCTACATCAACCGCAATGTCATGCTGGACGTATTCGTGGAAGAAATGGGCATGCAACAGGGCGGCTCGCGCATCACCCTTGAGGTGGAGGACCGCTCCGGCGTGCTGCACGAAATTTCCGGGGTCATCAAGGAACTGGGCATGAGCATCATTTCCACGGCCACGTTCTACCACGACAACAAACGCGTGATCGTGGTGCGCGTGGATTCGACGGACCCGGCACCCGTGGCCGAGGCGCTCGCGGCCAAGGGCTATCGCATTGTCGGCCCGCAGGATTTTGAACAAGAATGGCGCTGAAGCGCTTCTTGTCTCCAATCCCGATTTTTTCCCTGGTATACGATGCGGGGAGCCTGTTGCCGGCTCCCCAATGCATTTTCACATCCATCCCACACCACGCCGCAACGGGAAACGCACTCCAATGCGTTACAAAAGATAACAATACCGCATTTTATGCGATTGCAGCGCCGTCGCAAGAGCACGAAACACAGACGAAATGCCGTACGGCACGGCAACCAGTGCAGCAGTAGCATCCCCCAGCGCAACAGTCCGCCATGATCCGTACTAGGGTCCGTGTTCCACCAAACAGTTTGCGCAAATCCACACATTCCCCTACAAGAGATTGTTTCCTCCACATGCAACCCTGGGGAATGTCGCCACCATGTCCAACGACCAATTGCGCTACGAGGCCGCTGAATCGCCGCCGCTTCCGCTTTGCTTGGCCCTGGCCCTGATCCATGTTCTGATCATCTTTGACGGCATTCTCTTCATTCCCAACGTATTGGGCAAATCACAGCTCATTGCCGGGGACACGCTGCGCTTCATCACCTTCGGCACGCTGATCACGGCCTCCATCTTCACGTTTCTCCAGAGCCGACGTCCATTCGGCATCGGCACGGGCTTCATCCTGTTCACCGGTTCCTACAGCGCCTTTTTGATCTGCACCCTGGACGCGGTCAAGATGGGCGGCGTGGAACTGGTGGCCACCATGACCCTGCTCACGGTACCCATCATTTTTCTGTATACGTTTTTCATCCGGTTTTTTCGCCACATCATCACCCCGGCCATCGGGGGCGTGGTCATCCTGCTCATCGCAGTTTCCCTGGTACCCATTGGCCTGGAAATCTGGGCCGGAACCGGCAAAACAACCCCGGATCTGACCCTGGTCAAACTCGGCATCGGCGGCGTGACCGCGCTGCTGCTCACCGTGTTCATGCTCTTCGGCAACGTGACCTTCAAGCTCTGGAGTCCGGTCATCGCCCTGGCCGGCGGATACATCACATCCGCACTCTTCGGGCAACTGCACTTCACCCACACCATGGCCGCGCCCTGGTTCGGCCTGCCGCCCATGGTCTGGCCCGGCATCGAAACCAACATCTCGGGCCTGCACGTTCCGCTGATCCTGGCCTTTGGCATGGCCATGCTCGCCAGCATGATCGAAAGCACGGGCAACATCATGCTTGTGCAACAAATCTCCCAGCGCAATTTCCGCCGCGTATCCTACGACGTGATCCAGGGCGGGCTGTATTGCGACGGTCTCAGCAAGGTGGCCTGTGGTCTGCTCGGTGCGCCCGTGCCGTCCATCTACTGCGACAACCTGCCCTTGATCGAAATAACGGGCGTGGCCTCCCGGCGCATCGGCGTTTTCGGCGCGGCCATTCTGTTTGTGCTGGCTTTTCTGCCCAAGGCGGGCGGATTCATTCTGGACATGCCCGGCCCGGTGCTGGGCGGCTTTCTCATCGTCATCGCGTCCCTGCTCTTTCATGCCGGATTCGGCCTGGTCCGCGTGAATAAACTCAGCAACCAGCACGGCATCATCCTGGGCCTTTCCCTGACCATGGGCCTGGTGGCGGAAAGCGGAACCTACTTTGGCAACGCCGTCCCCGAAGCCCTGGCCCCGCTCCTGCAAAACAGCGTGGCCGTGGGCGGATTCACCGCGTTCCTGCTCAGCGCCCTGGCCTACTTCATGCCCAAAAAATCCGTGCAGGGTACACTCAAGGCCGAGCTTGCGGAATTGCCCAAGCTCCATAAAATCCTCACTGAAAACCAGCGCAAGCTGGATCTCGACTCCCAAAAGCTGAATACGCTGATCCTGTGTTGCGAGGAAGTGTTTTGCCACATGATCAGCAGCGGCAACGGCGACAAACAGCGCTCCCTGACCTTCCGGGTCAGCAAGACCGAACAGGGCATCTTTACCGAAGCCGTGTGCGGCCACGCCATTGACGATGTGAACAACTTCGCCGTGCCGGAACACTTTTTCAGCGCCCGGCCCGAGGAAATGCAGCAGCTGGGCATGCTCATCTTTTCCAAATTCGCCAAGGAAGTGAAACAGCTGGATATATCCGGCTATTCGTTCATATCCTTCCTGATTTGACCAAAACACCGGGCAAAACGCCCACCATGTATTGATTCCCGATTGTTCTCGATCGGTTCCTGGGGTATTGTGGAATAAACATCCGCACCCGGCCGCACGGGCGGCCGCGTCGAGGGAGGACCATGTACTACCACGACCTGGAAACCGAATCACCGGAACGGCGACGCAAGCGCAAATGGCGCGCCCTGCATACCCTGCTGGAAAAGGCCTGGCTGTTTTCCAACGAATTCAAAACCCGCATGAACGACGCCGGTCTGTCGGAAAAGGATGTCCGCACCCCGGAAGGGTTTGCGGCCATACCGCCCCTGCGGAAAAAAGATATCATCCGGCTCCAGGCCGAACACGGGCTGGATTGGATGCTCACCCGTGAACTGGGCGAACTGCGGCATATCTACCAATCCCCTGGTCCCATCCTTGACCCGGAAGGAGCGGATTCAGACTATTGGGGATGGGCTGAGGCCTTTTATGCCGCGGGCTTCCGGCCCCGGGACGTGGTGCAGATGACCTTTTCCTACCATCTCACCCCGGCAGGGCTGATGCTGGAGGAGCCGCTACGGGACATCGGCTGCGCTGTGATCCCGGCAGGCCCGGGCCAGACCCGGACACAAATCGACATAATGACCCGGCTGCCCGTGACCGGGTTTGTGGGCATGGCCAGCTTTTTGCGCACCATTGGACGCAAGGCCGTGGCCCGGGGGCTGGATCCCCGGCGGGACTTTTCCCTGCGGACCGCGTTCGTGGCTGCGGAAAAACTCACCCGCTCCTTGCGCACCGAGGTGGAGGAAACATTCGGCGTTACGGTCCGGCAGGGGTATGGTACGGCGGACGTGGGCTGCATCGCCTATGAGTGCGATCAGGCCGAAGGCATGCACCTCTCGTCCCGCGCCCTGGTGGAAATCTGCGATCCAGGTACGGGGCAGCCCCTGCCTCCTGGAGAAATGGGCGAAGTGGTGGTCACACCCTTTACCGGGGAATATCCCCTGATCCGCTTGGCCACGGGCGATCTGTCCCGCGTGATGGAAGAGCCTTGCGCCTGCGGCCGCACGAGCTTTCGTCTGGAAGGCTGGCTGGGCCGCGTGGACGACACAGCCAAGGTCAAAGGCCAGTTTCTCTACCCGGACCAAGCCTCCACCGTCATGGAACAATTCGAGGAAATCGACTGCTGGCAACTTGTTGTGGCCAATCCGGATGGGCGCGACACCCTGACCTGCCGCCTCCAACTACGGCCCGATGCCGAGGAACTGGACCGGGGCAAATTTGCCCAGGCTTTTCAGGAGTGCTGCAAACTGCGGCCCGCCGTGGAGATCATCACGGTCCCGGCAAAGGATGCTACTCAGGAATCGGGCGGACTGGACAAAAAAAGTCCCCGACTTGTGGATCAACGGCAATTCGATTCCTGACCGAAGCCGCGAACAAAAAAAGGGGCGGCACTCCTTGTGGAGACCGCCCTTTTCTCAGGCTATGATACATTCGCGACCTTCTGCTGCCGAACCGTTTCGGTGCAGGGACCGCGTCGGAATCAGCCGCACCCACCCGTGGAGCAGGAGCCGCCGGAGCAGCCACCGCCGCCCACAGGATGCTGGGAATCCACGGTGAATCCGTAATAGGTCATGTCGATGCGAACATCCCCGGTCTGGGTGAACAGCTCTTTTTCAATGAGCACGTCATACCCTTGGGATTCGAACTTCTCGTCGTTGTCGTTTGGCTCATCCAGAGCCAATGAGAGCTTTGGACCAGCTCAACCGCCGGAGGCAAGGTACACCCGGATGGGTTGCTTATCCTTGCCTTCAAAATAGTTGTCGAGCTGCTGACTCGCAGCCGCGGTAATCTCGATCATTCGTGATCCTCCTTATAGCTGTTGAGAGTGGAAAATAAGAACTCGTATCAGCTTTGTCAATGACGACCGAAACGGTTGACTTCAACGGAACAGCGTTCGCCGCGAAACCGCGCCCTCTGGATATTGACCGGCCATGCCTTGTGCGCTACTCCTTGCCTCGACCACGGCGGGGGCTTACTCACCCCGCTTCACAACGAGGACGAACGGCAATGAAAACCAAAGACAGAATCCTGGACATCGCCCGGAGCATGATCTCCGAAATCGGATATCACGGCACCACCACGGCGGCCCTGGCCAAACGCGCCGGCATTTCCGAAGGCACCATCTACCGGCACTTTGAAAATAAAGAAGCCATTCTCCTGCAAATCCTGCAGGAGCTGGACGATAAATATTCCGAGTTCCTGCAAACCCTGCGCTCCGCCCGCGACGGGGACCACGGCACCATTGAGCGCATCCTGCACGGCCATGTCCGCTTTGCCTCGGACAACCTGGCCGACCTCAAGATCGTGCTCAGTTCCTACGCCCTGCTCTCCCCGTCCAAGCAATCCATGACCTCGGTCATCGAACGCATGCACGAATTCTTCACCGAATGCATGACCCGCTCCATGAACATGGGCGTGATCCGCGAGGTGGACGTGGACCCCACGGCAAAAACCCTGGTGGCGCTGCTGCTGGGCGTGATGCAGCTCAAGGTCTACTGGCCGGACATGGACAGCGACTTCGACCCCGAGGCCGTCCAATTCGTGCGCCGGAGCCTGGTTCCGAATCTCTGATGTCCGGCATTCCGGCTCCCCCTGCGGCCCGGATTTGACATTTTGCTTCCCGCACCGCAAAACAACCTTTTTCCATCTGCAAAAGGGGAAGTGATCATGGAAGAATGCGGCACCATCCTCTCGTCCAGGGACATGGAACGCACCCTGGAACGCCTGGCTTCCGAAGTTTCCGAGCGACGGGGCGACGATGAACGCCTGGTACTCCTGGGCATCCAGCGGCGCGGCGCGGACCTGGCTCTGCGGCTCAAGGCACGCCTGGACCGCTCCCTGGGCCGCGACATTCCCCTGGGCAAGCTGGACATCAACCTCTACCGTGACGACTGGACCACCCTGAACATCCAGCCCAGCATCAACCGCACGGAGATCCCGTTCGACATCGAAAACACCAGCATACTGCTCGTGGACGACGTGCTCTACTCCGGCCGCACCATCCGTGCCGCCCTGGAGGCCGTGCTGGACTATGGTCGCCCGCGGCGGGTGGAACTGCTGGTGCTCATCGACCGCGCCGGGCTGCGCGAGCTGCCCATCCAGGCAGATTATGTGGGCAAACATGTGGTCACCCACGGCGACGAGCATGTGGATGTGCGCGTTGCCGAACGGGACAGCGAAGACAAGGTCTGCCTGGTGACCCCAAAATAACCGGGTGTTGAACAATCCTTTTACGCAGGCCGTTTCCGATTACGCGCGATGCGGGAAAAAGGAATCCGGGACCGAAGCGGGCGCAATGCTGCGCAGGCGGCCCGATTCCTTATGATCCATCCGGCATCCCGCTCCACGGCCTGCCAAGTCCGCACGGGACCGCGCCCCTTGCCGGGCCGAATCCCGCGCCCCGGAGTATGACAACGTGCCTGAAACCGACATCGAAACCCGCTGCGTGACCCTCGTGGGCATTGCCGGAGCCGGTAAGTCCACGGTGGGACGCCTGCTGGCCAACGAACTGAACTGGGCACATGTGGACACGGACCAGCTTCTGGAGGCGTATTACGCCATGCCCTTGCAGGATCTGCTGGACAGCGTGGGCCTGGAAAAATTTCTTGAATTGGAAGAACATCAAGTCGCCAACCTGGGCATACAGCGCTGTATCGTCTCCACCGGAGGCAGTGTGGTCTACGGCTCCCGCGCCGTGGAACGCATCCGCTCCCTGGGTCCGGTGGTCCATCTGCACGTGGAACCGGAAACCTTTGCCGCACGCGTGGACGCGGCCCCCAACCGGGGACTGGCCATTGGCGGCAAAACCAAGGCCGAGCTGCACGCCGAACGCCTGCCCCTCTATCGCCACGCCTCGGACGTGGAATTCGCCACAGACACCCCCGCGCCCGAAGAAACCGTGCGCCAGATCCTGCACTGGCTGGACGCCGAACACCAAATCAGGCCATCACGATGAACAAATTGACTCCCAAGGCAGCCTTTCGCAAGCTCGCCGCTCTCTACGACCGCATGGTCAGCGCCTATGACGAAGCGGCCCAACACGTGGGGCTAAGCTGTGAAAACTGTGAAAACAACTGCTGTACCAGCTACTTTCAACATCATACCTACATCGAATGGGCCTACCTCTGGCAGGGCATGAACCAACTGCCCCAGGAGCGCAAGGATACCTATCTGCAACGGGCCGAAGAATACGTGGCCCGCGCCCGCAACGACCTGGCCGCTGGGAACCGCCCCAGAATCATGTGTCCGCTCAATGACGACGGACTTTGCGGCATGTACCGCCACCGGCTCATGATCTGCCGCATGCACGGCGTCCCCAACAAGCTGGTCAAACCCAATGGGGCGTGCATACAATTTGCGGGCTGCTACCGCACCCAGGAACTGACCAAAGACCGCGAGGATGTTTTTGTGCTGGACCGCACCCCGCTGTACCGCGACCTGGCGCAATTGGAGATGGGCTTTTTGGGCAACAAGATCCGGCAACTGCCGCGGGTGGACCTGACCCTGGCGGAAATGCTGGTCAGTGGTCCGCCGTCGTTGCACGGGCCCGCAGGTAGGTAATGAAGTCGTCAATACCCAGCAGCCGGGCATTGACGTATTCCTCCGCATACTCCGCAAAGGTCAGCTTCCGACCGTACACGGGATAACGCGTGCTCTCATCCGCAAAGGCCAGTCCCCAATGGGCGGCCACCACGGGATGCACGGGCATGCGGAATTCCGGATGCAGCTCCGGCACCAGCGGTTCCACACCGCCGTCCGGTTCGGCCACGTCCAACAGCCGCAAAACCTCCCGGGCCACATGGCAGAGCAGCTCATGCCCCGGATGGTTGACTTGGTTCAGGAGCAGACGCTCCCGAAAATGATCGCAGACCCAGTCCACGTACTTGATGGGCGTGAGCTGTTCCTTGGCTCGTTCCCGGGCCAGGGACTGATTCGTGACCCGCTCGATTTCCGCGCCGGGCAGCACACGGCCCCGCAGAAAGACGCGCAGCAAGTCCGTTTTTGGCAATCCTTCCCGCAGCAATCTGTCCAGGACGACATGGGAGGATTCAAACGCCCCGCCGCCCCGCCAAAACGGCCAGTACAACCGAAAAAACATGCTTGGGATCGCCACGCTCCCGGCACCTGCCGGCAGGCGTTCCAGCAACCGGGCCGAGGTCAGCTCTCCCCAGATCGCCTCATCCCGCAAGGGCTGATACAAAAACACGGCGCACCGCGAAAGGTCCGCTTCCGGCACTGGTTCGCGAATATAGTTGGTATACAGACGCACCTCAAACAGATCGCCGAATCCGGGTACGCGGCGCAAGCATTCGGCCAGTGGTTCGCCCTGGCAATTGGCATGGATGAGGCAAAGCGGTTTGTCGGTCATGGGTTGTTGCATTACGTTTTTTCCGATTCGGCTCTGAATCCGGCGAATCCAGTACCATCTTCCAGGCTTCCGCCATCCAGGACACGCCACACCAGCGAATTGCATGTTTTCCACGGTCTGACAAGCCCGCACCCGCCGACACGACATCCGGTCTCCCGGATTGCCAAGCCGTATCGCACCGGTGTACATCCTCGGCCATTCAACACATCAGGAGAACACGTTATGACGGATTCCTTGCGCCAACTCTTGCACTCCATTTCCCCGGCTGACCCGGCCCTGCGCGAACCAGGTCAGGCCCGGCTCGACAACCTCACCAAGCCCAAGGGCAGCCTCGGCCGCCTCGAGGAATTGGCTCTCAAGATGTACATGGCCCGTGGGGGCGAAGCCCCGGCCGCTGATCCGGCCCGCATCTTCACCGTGGCGGGCGACCACGGCGTGGCCCGGGAAGGAGTCAGCGCCTTTCCTCAGGAAGTGACCCGGCAGATGGTGCTCAATTTTCTGAACGGAGGCGCAGGCATCAACGTGCTGGCCCGCACCGTGGGCGCGGAGCTGTACGTGGTCAACGCGGGCGTGGCCGGCCCGCTCTTTGACCAGCATCCGGACCTGATCCAGTACAAACTTGGGGACGGCACGAATAATTTTACGCAGGGTCCGGCCATGGACGAGACCACCTGCGAACGCGCCCTGCTATTCGGCGCGCAACTCGCGGACCAGGCCAGGGCCGACGGCATCCGTACCCTGCTCACCGGGGACATGGGCATTGCCAACACCACCCCGTCCACGGCCCTGTATTGCGCCCATCTCGGCCTTAAACCGCAGGACATCACCGGTCCGGGAACCGGCCTGGGCAGCGAGGGCGTGGCCCGAAAGATCGACGCTATCCAGCGCGCCCTGGCCGTCAATACCGACGCCGTGTCCAGCCGTGACCCCTTGCGCGTGCTCGCGGCATTGGGTGGATTCGAGCTGGCGGTGCTGGCCGGGCTGATTCTGGGCGGTGCAGCCAATCGACAGATGATTCTTGTAGACGGGTTCATCTCCACGGCGGCCTATGTTTCGGCCTGGAAATTTTGTCCGCATGTGGCGGATTACGCCGTACTCAGCCATAGTTCAGCGGAGCCAGGGTATGCTGCGGCCGTACGCGGACTCGGCGGGGATCCCCTGCTGGATCTTGGCTTCCGGCTCGGCGAGGGGACTGGTGCGGCCGTGGCGCTCTTCCTGCTGCGCTCGGCAGCGGACATCTTCAATACCATGGCCACGTTCGACGAGGCCGGCGTCGCTGAAGGCGACTAGCCCCGCAAAATGCAAACCGCCCGGCCGAACGCTCGACCGGGCGGTTCATGTCCCAGGAACCTTTGATTCAGACATCACCAAGGTTCCCTCCCACGGCCTGCACCAGATTTCCGCTGGCATTATACGTGGCCGTGGCCTCCACAGACACCAGCTTGGACGCGAGGGACGGGTCCGCCATGACCTGACGCTGCAACCTGGCCTTGCGAATGTCCTTCATCATGTCGGCTTGCCCGCTCCGATCACTGTTCGTCGGAGTCTGGGGTACCGGGGTGGATACGCTGTTCAGTTCCATGAAGATACCTCCTTGTTCTCCTTGGCCGGCCTTGGTTCCCCCGCCGACCTCTGCATGCTGTATCGGATGAGCCGCAGATTTCTTTAGGCATATTCGCCAACACGATATTTTACCCTACCCAACCCGCTGATCTCGCCTGAAAAATTTGTATAAAAATTTTTTGACAGACGCCCGTACCCCGGCCCGGCAAGGCAGAAGCGGCAATGTCCCGAGCAAACGGCGCACCACAACAGTCGGCCCCCCAAGGCAAGCATCTGCCGCTGGAAGGGCCGGAAAACAGTGGAAAGGAAAAAGAATCTGGAAAAACAGTCAGAACACCGGAGCAGAGCCAAACCTACCGCGCAGCGGGAGACAGAAAGCACGCAGCAATCCGCATGGCCGCTTTCCGGATCCATAGGCCGGGGCGTACCGAGCTTCCGAAACCTGGCCACGCAGGGCATCCACGCTCCGAAAGTTCAGGCCATATACTCCCGGCCATATACTCCCGGCCAAGTGCTCCCGAGCCGATGCGGACCTACCCCGGGGGCGCTACAGGTCGCGCACCGCGTTCCGGTCCGGGAATCGCTCTGCACGGGATTGCTGCATGTGCCTTCTTTGCCGGAGCAAACGATCCCGACGCGCCGGATCAGTCCCGTCCGTAGACGCGGTCCAGAATCTCCTTGCCGCCCGCGTCCAGAACGCGATCCGCCAAACGGGTGCCGATGTCCCAGGCTTCGGACTCGTCGCCCTCCTCCACCATGCGGATGGGGTTGGTGCCGTCCACGTCGGCCACAAATCCAGTGAGCCGCACCCGGCCCTGGCCCAGCCGTTCGGACCAGGCCGCAATGGGAACCTGGCAACCGCCGTCCAAGCCGGTGAGAAATCCCCGCTCCGCCCAAACATGGATGGAAGACTCCTTGTGGTGCATGAAGGCGATAGCCTCGCGCACCTCGGCATCCTCGCGGCGGTACTCAATGCCCAGAGCGCCTTGGGCCACGGCGGGCAGGAAGTGGGGCGGTCCCAGCTCCTGCATCTTGGGCGCACTCACTTCCAAACGCACCAGACCGGCCGTGGCCAGAATAATGGCGTCGTACTGACCGTCCAGGAGCTTGCCCATGCGGGTTTCCAGATTGCCGCGCAGGGTTTCCACCTTCAGGTCCGGGCGCATCGCCAGAATCTGGGATTGGCGGCGCAGGCTGCTGGTTCCCACCACAGCGCCCTCAGGCAGTTCGTCCAGCCCGTCGTAGCGCACGGAACACAACGTATCCGTGAAGGCTTCCCGCTCGGGAATAACGTCCACCACCAAACCCTCGGGCAGTTGCGTGGGTACATCCTTCATGGAATGCACGGCGATGTCGGCCCGGCCGTCCAGAAGGGCTTCCTCAATCTCCTTGACGAACAATCCTTTGCCGCCCACCTTGGCCAGTGGAACGTCCAGAATCTTATCGCCTTTGGTCTTGATCTTGAGGAGCTGGACCTCCAGCCCGGCATGACGCTGACGCAGGAGACTGCTGACGTGCTCCGCCTGCCACAGGGCGAGTTTGCTGCCCCTGGTGGCGATGACAATGCTCTGCATGAAACAAAATCCTTACGGGTTTGGTGAGTTCGAAACGGCCCGGATCAGCCGCAGGAGGAACAGTTGCCGCCGCTGCATCCGGCGCAACCGGCACTGGAGCCGATACCGCGATACTGGGGCTTGGATTCGGCGGCCTCGCCACCGTCAGAGGCGGGCGCTCCCCCGCCGGTCTTGAACCCGCAGCGGGAAATAAGTTGCTGTGTGGCCGTGGACCCGCATTCCGGGCAGGTTACGGTCTCGTCCGCGCCGAGCACGATTTCCTCAAACTCTTTGCCGCAATCCCGGCATTGAAACTCATATATGGGCATAAGAACCTCCGATGCAAATTGACTCCGGTTGTGTCCACTGAATCCGTGGATTTGTCAACCGGAGCGACCGGTCCGCCCCGCGAAACACCAAGATTCACGCCATGATTCTTTGGCATGGACCTTTTTCCGCGAACCTGTGTATACTGAGCATTCAACGATTTGATCACGGGGGGAACTCATGCCGGATAAACATATTCTTATGGTGGAAGACAGTCCGTTCTTCGCCTCGGTGGTACGCCGCAAGCTCGAGGAGGAAGGCGGATTCCGTGTGGATTGCGTGACGTCCTATAAGGAAGCCAAAGCGTTCCTCGACGCCCAGGGAAAAGGACTGTTTGCGGCGCTGCTGGATCTGCACCTGCCGGATTCGCCCAGGGGCGAGGTGGTGGACTATTTCGTGCGCCAGGGCATCCCGTCCATCGTGTTCACGGGGGAATTCAGTGAAGGCGTGCGCGATGTGGTTATGTCCAAAAACGTGGTGGACTACGTGCTCAAGGAGGGACCGGACAGCCTGAACGAAATTTTGGCGGCCCTGGAACGGCTGCGCCGCAACCGCGAGGTAAAGATCCTCGTGGTGGACGACTCGGCTTCGGCGCGCACACTGGTTTCGGATCTTCTGCGCACCCACCTTTACCAGGTTCTGGAGGCCGAGGACGGGGAACAGGCGTTGACCATGCTGCGGCAACACGCGGACATCCGCTTGATGGTCACGGATTTCAGCATGCCGGGACTGAGCGGCGTGGAACTGGTACGCGAGGTGCGTTCCTTCCGCCCCCGCCAGCGGCTGGCCATCGTGGGCCTTTCCGCAGAGAACAGCCCGCTCATCTCCGCCCGCTTCATCAAATCCGGGGCCAACGACTTTTTGCGCAAGCCCTTTCTGGTGGAGGAATTCCACTGCCGCATCCGGCAAAACATGGAAATTTTGGAATACCTGGATACCATCAAACGCATGGCGGAAAACGACTACCTCACCGGGCTGCCCAACCGCTACCATTTCATCCGCCGCGCCCGAACCACCCATGCCGAAGCCGTGAAGCGCGGCTATCCGCTCCAGGCCGTGATCCTCGACCTGGACCATTTTAAACGCATCAACGACCAGTACGGCCACAACGTGGGAGATCAGGTGCTGAAGAATTTCGCCTTACGGCTCTCGGACCGGTTCGGCCGCAACGGGCTGGTTTGCCGGTATGGTGGAGAAGAGTTTGCCCTGCTGCTCCCTGGCGTGAGCACGGCGCAGGTTCGTCCCGGGCTGGAAGCCTTTCTGCAGGAGGTTGCCGGGGCATCCGTCCCCACGGAAAAAGGAGAGGTAGCCTACACTGCCAGTGCCGGACTTGCGGACACCCCGGGGGAAAGCCTGGAAGACATGCTCAAGGACGCGGATACCATGCTCTACCAAGCCAAGCAGTCCGGCCGTAATCAGTTGGCCTGCTCCGTGTGTCCGACCCCGGAATAACGCCTGAATTCGTTCCACTTTTCAGCGATTCGGCCCTCCGGGGAGAACCCCTCCCCGGCCGAATACCTGAACCGTTCAGCGGCGCACCGAAGCAATGAGGTCGCCCAGACCGCGTGCGGCCTCGGCCAATTCATTCACGGCGCGGGAGGAATCATCCATTTCCCCGGCAATGCGCTCGGCAATGTCCGTGAGTTCGGCAATGCTTTTGTTCACATCGCCATGTTCCTCGGTCTGTTCCCGCGTGGCTTCGGCAATGCCGGCAATGCGTCTGGCTGTTTCCTCGGACAGCCCGGCTATGGTTTCCAGCGCCTCCCAGGTGCGCTTGACCAGGGCTTCGGCCTTGTCCACGGCCATATCCGCCTCTTTTGTCCGTTCCACATTGCGGCGCGATTCCTGCTGGATAGCGGCAATATCCTGTTCAACGCGACCGGTGGCCTGCATGGTTTTTTCCGCAAGTTTACGCACCTCGTCGGCCACCACCGCGAATCCGCGCCCGGCCTCGCCCGCCCGGGCCGCCTCGATAGCCGCATTCAGAGCCAGCAGGTTGGTCTGGTCGGCAACGTCGTTGATGACTTCCAAAATCTCGGTTACCCCTTCCACCCGATCACCCAGACGGGACATGTCGCTGCTGAGCAGGTTGGACAGCTCCCGTACCTGTTCGATGGCCTGTGCTGAATCCTGCATGACGGCCATGCCCTCCCGGGAGTGACGCACGGAATCCTGGGTACGGCGCTCCGCCTCCTCTGCCATGGACGCCGACGAGACCAACCCGGAATGCAGCCGCTCCATGGCCGAGGAAGCCCGTGCCACACGCTCGAACTGGGAGGCTGCCCCCTGGCTCACGCTGGACACGCGTTCCAGCAGCCGTTCCGAACCATCGGACACGATGCGCGAGGCCTCGCCCGCCTTGTGCGTCATTTCCATGAGCGCCCTGTTTTGCGCCTCAATGCGCTCTTCCTTGGCCCGAATGTCCGTGAGGTCCGAAGCCAGGGCCACGGCCCCGATATTTCGTCCATCCAGATCATACAGCGGGGCCACGTCCAGGCGCACCCGCAATTCGTCCCCGTCCATGTCGGACCAGCGCCGCTCCACGCCAAGTATGGCGCGGCCTTCCTCCACGCAGCGATGCAGCATGCTTTTGCTCTTGTCCCGGGTGAGCAAGAGCTGCTCCACAGGCTTGCCCACCACGTCCCTGCGTTCCTCACGATAGTTCACCAGGTCGAGGTAGGCATCATTCACATAGGAAACCTGCATGTGCTCATCCACCACCAGACAAGGCACGGTAACGGCCCGCAAAATCCCTTCGCTGAAACCGAGTCGCTTTTTCAACTCTTTGAACATGGCCAGAATATGCCCGGACAAGTCCTTCATTTCTCCGCTGAAATTTCCCTCCAGCCGGGCCGAGTAGTCCCCCGAAGCCACCCGGGACAAAAATTCGTCGATAACGCTCATAGGATGGATCAATTGCCGCCGCAGGATGCGCCAGGTCAGCATAGCAAGCAGCACCACCGTGACCACGCCCAGAATAAAGGCGGCAAGCCGAAGATTTCGCACCGGAGCAAAGGCCTCGGCGGTCTGAATCTCCGCCACCAGCACCCAGGTTTCCGCGCCAAAGGATACCGGGGCAGAGGCCGCGATCACGGAATCCCCAGCATAATTTTCCGTCACCCCGGCCCAGGAGTCCCCTTCCAACGCGGCACGCACAGGTTCGGTTTCCACCCGCCCGTTTTCCGGGTCCGCAAAGGACTGCTGCACACTATGCCCGGCCGGATCATTGCGCGTGTCCGAACGCATCAGCCGATCCGTACCCACAAGATAGGTTTCCCCGGTCTCCCCCATGCCCGTTCTGGTGCGCATGGCCCGTCCCAGCTCACGCAAGGGGAGTTGCAGCAGCGCCACGCCCTGCACGTCTCCGGTGTGGCTATGCACGGGCGCGGCCACAAACGCCACGGGCCGATGGTCCAACACGGCCAGCGGTTCCACGTCCGCAAAGGCGATTTCCCCCTGCAATGCCCGGGCAAACGCACGCCCGAGATTGGTTCCCCGAAAGGATTCGCCCTTCAGATCCACGCCCCGCAGCGGAGATTGATTATAGGAAAATAAGACGCTTCCGTAATCCTCCGCCAGCAAGGCATCCTCAAAGCCGAGCGTTTCCACGAACGGGGCAAAGCTGGGGCTGACATAGGCGTGGTCTTCGAGAAATTCCGGGTCTTCGTAGTCGTCATACATGCGCAGCATGCCCAGGGCGTTGTAGACCTCCTTGACCTCGGCATAGATGCCGACCTCGGCGGTCCACTTATCCACCAGGGTTTCCATTGCAATGCGCTTGCCGTCCCGCACGGATCGCAATTGGTCCATGGCCTGTATTCGCAGGCTTCCGGCCGCCGTGTTCACGCTGTAGGTACCCATGAGCAGCAAGGGAAGCAGCCCGGCGGCCATGCACAAAATCATCATTTTTTTCTTTAAGGACATCGGGACCCTCTTTAACAACTGTATTGACGCACATCCCCCCGGATCGACGGGATGGTACGTACCCTGCACTTTTGCCTGTTACGATCGCGTGACGATTACGCGACGATTGCAATAAAAAAACAGCCCCCGCACGAGTAACTCCGTGCAGGGGCTGTGAATGGTCCGCAGTAACAGCAGTATCAGGATACGGATTTGGCCTTGGGCCAGATTTCCTCCACGCGTTCCACCAGTTCAATCTGGATGCGCTTGCGCAGTTCCTCAGGAATATCCTGCAAGTCTTTATTGTTCTGGGCCGGAATCAGGGCGTGCTTCATGCCCTTGGCCACGGCCGCGAGGATCTTTTCCTTGATGCCGCCCACGGGCAGCACCCGGCCGCGCAACGAAATCTCGCCGGTCATGACCAGATCGGGCCGCACCGGGGTTTCTGTGAGCGCGGAAATGAGCGCCGTCACCAGGGTCACGCCGGCGGACGGTCCGTCCTTGGGCGTGGCGCCGGCAGGCACGTGTACGTGGATGTCCCGATTTTCGGTAAACGACGGATCAATGCCGTACTCCCCGGCATGGGCGCGGGCAAAGGAAAGCGCGGCCTGGGCCGATTCCTTCATGACGTCGCCCAGCTTGCCCGTGAGCAGCAGCTTGCCCTTGCCGGGCATGGTGGTCACTTCCACATGCAGGGTTTCGCCGCCCACCGGGGTCCAGGCCAATCCAAGGGCCACGCCCGGAGGCAGATCCGGCTCGGTTTCATCCTCAAGGAACCGCGGCACCCCGAGGATGGTGTGCAGATTCTCCGTGCTCACGACATAGGGTCCGGCCTCGTCCTCGGCCTTTTTGCGGGCCATCTTGCGACACACGGATCCCACCTCGCGTTCCAGGTTCCGTAGCCCGGCCTCGCTGGTGTATTCGCGGATGATGCGGGAGAGCACGCCCTCGCCGAGTTCCAGCTCCCCTTCTTTCAGACCGTTGTCCTTGGCCTGGCGGGGAACGATGTACCGCTCCGCAATGGTAACCTTTTCCTGCTCGGTATACCCGGGGATGCGGATCACTTCCATGCGGTCCAGCAACGGCTGGGGGATGGTGTCCAGCACGTTGGCCGTGCAGATGAACATCACCTTGGACAGATCGAACGGCACATTCAGATAATGGTCCGTAAAGCTGTTGTTCTGTTCCGGGTCCAGCACCTCTAGCAATGCCGAGGACGGGTCACCCCGAAAATCCGAGCCGAGCTTGTCGATTTCATCGAGCATGATCACGGGGTTGCGCTTGCCGCAGAGCTTCAGCGCCTGGACAATGCGGCCCGGCATGGATCCGATGTAGGTCCGGCGGTGGCCACGGATCTCGGCTTCGTCCCGCATGCCGCCCAGGGACATGCGATGGAATTTACGCCCCAGGGAGCGGGCAATGGAACGGCCCAGCGAGGTTTTGCCCACGCCCGGCGGTCCCACGAAACAAAGAATCGGTCCCTTCATTTTGGGATTGAGCTTGCGCACGGAAAGATATTCAAGGATGCGGTCCTTGACCTTGGTCAGGTCGTAGTGATCCTCGTCCAGGATGCGCGCAGCCTCCTTGATGTCCAGCCGATCGCGGGAAATCTTTTTCCACGGCAATTCGATCATCCAATCCAAATAGGTCCGGATGACCGTGGCTTCCGAGGATTCCGCGTGCATGCCTTCCAGCCGCTTGAGCTGCTTGTAGACTTCCTTGCGCACGTCTTTGGGCATGCCCGCCCGCTCAATGGCCCGGGCCAGCTGCTCCATTTCCTCGCCTTCGGAATCGCTGTCGCCCAGCTCCCGCTTGATGGCCTTAAGCTGTTCCCGAAGATAAAAGTCGCGCTGCGCCCGGTCCATGCCCTCTTTGGCCATGTTCTGGATCTTATTCTGCATTTGCGCCACTTCCACTTCTTTGCTCAGCTGCGTGGCGGCCATGCGCAGGCGTTCCACAGGCTCGCGGCACTCCAGGATGTCCTGGGCCTCAGGCACGGTAATGCGCAGGTTCGAGGCGATGAGGTCGGCCAGGCGGCCCGGCTCATGCACGTTGTTCAGCACGGCCATGATGTCCTGGGGCGTGATGCCGCGCAGGGTCAAAATGCGCTCGCTCTGTTCGCGGGAGGACCGCATCAGCGCTTCGGTTTCCGCGTTGTTTTCGGTCTCCTGTTCGCGCAGGATCCGAATCTCCGCCTCGTGGTATTCCTCATTGCCCGTGAAGCGTCGCACCTCGGCGCGAGCCAGCCCCTGCACCAGGATCTTCAGCCGGCCGTCCGGCATTTTGAGCATGCGCATGACCGTGGCCACAGTGCCCACTTCATACAATTCCTCGGTTTCGGGGTCTTCCACGGACTCGTCGCGCTGGGTGAGGATAAGGATATGCCGCTTGCCGGAAAGCGCCGCGTCCACGGCCTTGACGGATTTTTCCCGGCCCACGTACAGCGGAAGGATCATGTAGTTGAAAACCACGATATCTCGCACGGCAAGCACGGGCAGAACTTCGGGTATGTCCCGTTCATCCTGCTCGGTAAGCCCCCCGGTGATATCCTGCACCGGAATGCCGCCCTGGTCTTCGCCCCCGCTGAACAGGCGCTCCGCCTCTTCCCGGGCGTCTACGGGCGCGGGACGGCTCCCGCTTTTGACCCGGCGCAGGCGTTTGGGCTTGATGGGTGTTTTTTTCTTCTTGCTCAAGGGTCGTCCTTTGATTCTCAGTCGTATGTTCGGCACGGAACAGGGAGAGTGTTTCCTATGCGGGAATGTATTTCCAGTATTATCCCTGATAAGACGTCCTGGCTCAATGACAAGGGGGTGATTTAATAACGCACTTCAAAATTTTTAAAAACTTCTTCGGATTCGATGTACTCCTCGCGCACCTCGCTCACGCGGGCCAGGGGAGCGCCGCGGCGCAACTCCCGGGCCAGACGTTCCAGCGCCTGCTCGTCACCCTGGGCCACCACGCGCACACGGCCGTCGGCACGGTTGCGAACATACCCCCGCACACCCAGCATCCGCGCCACCTCCCGGGTCCAAGCCCGAAAGCATACCCCCTGCACACGCCCGTCAACATCCGCCTGATACGTTCGCATTCGGCTTCCTCCCTCGTTTCCCGCCCTGGGGTTCCGCTTAGAGCAACCCTTGCGCCTGAAAGCTGAAATGCCGCTCTTCGGCCACCACAAGATGGTCCAACAGGCGCACACCCATTTCCTGGGCCACCCTCTTGATCCGCATGGTCATGCGAATGTCCTCGTCCGAAGGTGAAGGATCCCCGCCCGGATGGTTATGCACGAGAATCATACCCGAGGCCTCGTGCCGCAACGCCAGGGCCAGCACTTCCCGCGGGTAGACCTGGGTCTGGTCCACGGTACCCTTGCTCACGCATTCCCAGGCCCGCACCCGATTGCGGTTATCCACCAGAGCCACCCAGAATTCCTCCACGCCCTTGGTGCCGAAACGGGCCTTGGCTCCCTCAGCCACCCGATCCGGATCGTCAAGCACCTCCCGACGCGAGGCGCTCGGCTCGTTCATGCGCGCCCAAACCTCCCGGTACAAGGCCCAGGAGGAGAGCAGCGCGTCTCCAAATCCCTTGATCTCAGCGAGTTGGGCGTCCGGGGCATAGAGCACGCCGCGCAGGGTGCCGAAGCGGGCCAACAATTCCTTGGCCAGCGGTTTGGTGTCCTGCCGGGGCAAGGTGCGCGCCAACAGCAATTCCAAGACCTCGTAATCCGCCAGGGAGCGCGGTTCACGGGCCAACCGCTCCCGCAGCCGACGGCGATGTCCATGATAATGGGGTTTTTCCATGTGATTCCTTTTCCGCGGGGCAACTATTTTCAGCGTCGGCCATCTTGCCCCAGACCCGAGGGGCGGGTCAACGGTATGCGAGGGGGGAGAAACAGAAGAGGATCAATGCCCATAGAGCCGGGTCAGGTCGGCCACCAGCTTTTCCAGCGCCTGATCCGGACGGCGTTCCCCGGACTTGACGCCCTGTTCCGCGGCCATGCACAGGTCGAACAACACGGCCACGCCACGGGGTCCGAGCCGTTGCGCCAGGGGCGTCTTTTTCTTGACAACAAAGGGATGGACCTTGGCCCGCTGTTCTTCCCCGGCCAGGATCAAGCCAAGGATACGCGCCTCGCGCGCCAGAGAGCCGAGCAAAGGAAAAAGCATCTGTTCCTTGGATTGCTTGCGCTGATCCCGCAACACCCGCTCCCACACGGCCACGGGGTCGCCCCCCTGACTCAGGGCGTCAGTAAAGGCGAAAAAATCCATCTCCCGGTCCGTGGCGATGAGCGCGGCCAATTCCGGCTTGACGATCGTATCGTCACCCACGGCCAGTTCAATCTTCTCCAGCTCCAATGTGGCCGCGCGCGCATCGCACGGCAAGGCCTGGGCCAGCGTCTGTTGCGCGCCCCGCGCCAGTTTGAGACCCCGCTCTTCGGCCCATTGCCCCACAAAATCACCCAATGTCCGAGGATTCAACCCGGGTTGCTCCCACACCCAGCCACGCTTGGAAGCGGCCTTCCAGAGTGGACGGCGGGCCAGGGCCGCAGGCACGGGCGCTTTTTTCTTCCACTCCCCTTCCAGGCAAAACACCGGCAGCACGCTGGACGGTTTGGCGGCCAGGGCATCGGCCAGGCGATCCCAATCCGCGGCCTTGAGCAAATGGGCGCGTCGCAACACCACGACCTTGGGCGTGGCAAATAAATTTTGGATGGTCAGATCCTGCCAAAAGGATTCCGGCAGGGGCGGATCATCGTCCCCCCAATAGACCTTGCGTTCATGGTCCGGGGTCTGTTGTAGCTGCTGCTCGATCCGACGGGCCATGAGCTGACCGTCGGGGCAGACCAGGAAAAGAACGTCCGGCCCGGCCACGGCTCAATACCCCTGGGTGAGTCGGTCCACGGCCCGGCGCACGGCCAACTCCGTGACCTCCATGTCCGCCGCGGTGGTGGAATTGCCGAAATAACTCTCGCTCTCGGCAATGGTTCCCGAACTCCAGACCACCGTGTCCGTGGCCCGGGAGACCATGTCCACACGCATGGTGATGCTGGCGGAATAGCGCAGGGTGTCGTCATCCGCATCCCGCACCTTGGAGGAGCGGGAATAGCGGTCAATGACCACGCGCACCAGCAGATCCGCCTGGGCGCGGGAGGTCCAGCGGGTCCAGCCCCGGCGCGTCAGCTCGTCGCGCAACACGGAGCGCAGACGCGGACCGAGCCAGGTTTGCAACGTAGGGTTATCCACGCGTTCCATGAACAGGGAACGCTGGTCCTGGTCCAGGGCGACCGGACCGTTGGCAGCCAGATGGTAGCCGCATCCCGCCAGGGATACGAAAAGAAGGATCGTCGGCACCAGGGCCGTCCACTGCTTGCGAAACATGCCACCTCCAGACGTTGGCGGGCCGCAGAACCCTTCGAACCCCCAAGCGGCACACCGCCCAGAGGCTGCGCTGCATATCGCATTCCCATCGATTCCAGGCAAGGCCTTCCCGCCACGGCCCGCCAAGATCGTCCTTTGGCGAGCCTTCCGCGCTATTCGGCAGGCAAGGCGCGGTTTGCGGCGGGATGCGCTGCGGCCGGGAAAAATCCCCGCTGCCGAGCGGCTATCGGACCACGATGTTCACGAGCTTGCCAGGCACGACCACGACCTTGACCACGGTCTTGTCTTCCAGATACCGGGCCACGTTTTCCACGGCCATGCACGCGGCCTTGACGGATTCTTCGTCCGCATCCCGGGCAACGGTGATTTTGCCGCGCACCTTGCCGTTCACCTGGGCCACCACCGTGACCTCCTCGGTGACCAGGGCGGCTTCGTCATACTCGGGCCAGGGCTGCTCGGAAACCACACCCTGATGACCGATGGCCTCCCAGATCTCCTCACACACGTGCGGAGCCATGGGCGAAAGCAGGGTCACGGCCGTGGCCAGGGCGGAAGAGAGATAGCAACGGCCCTGTTCGTCGGCTTTGAGCGTATCCTTGAGCTGGTACATTTCGTTGACCAACTCCATGATGGCGGCAATGGCGGTATTGAACTGGAAGCTGTTTTCAATGCTTCGGGTCACGCGGCGCACGGTGTCGTGCTCCTTGCGGCGCATGCGCTTGACCGCCTCGGACAGGTCACCCTCCGCAGGGTGGCAGGGCCGCACGCAGATCAGGCCGCCTTCCAATTCCTCGGCCAGCCGCCAGAGGCGGCCGATGAAACGGAACGAACCGTCGATGCCACGGTCGGACCACTCCAGTTCCTTTTCCGGCGGGGCCGCAAAAAGAATGAAGAGCCGGGTGGCGTCGGCGCCGTACTTGGCGATCATGGCACCGGGGTCCACCACATTGCCCTTGGACTTGGACATCTTGGCCCCGTCCAGCACCACCATGCCCTGGGTGAGCAGATGCTCGAACGGTTCGTCGGCAGTGATCAACTCTTCGTCCCGCAGCACCTTGGTGAAGAAGCGGGCGTAGAGCAGGTGCAAAATGGCGTGCTCAATGCCGCCGATATATTGGTCCACGGGCATCCAATAGTCCACGGCTTCGGGATCGAAGGGAGCGGTGTCGATGCGCGCATCCGTGTAGCGCAGGAAGTACCAGGAGGACTCCACAAAGGTGTCCAGGGTGTCGGTCTCGCGCCGGGCCGGTTTGCCGCACGTGGGGCAGGGTACGTTGACCCAGTCCTCCAGGAAGGGCAGCGGGGACTTGCCGTCCTCGCGCAGGGCCGCGTCCTCGGGCAGCGTCACGGGGAGCTGGTCCTCGGGTACGGGCACCATGCCGCACTCGGGGCAGTGGATCACAGGGATGGGCGCGCCCCAATACCGCTGTCGGGAAATGTTCCAGTCGCGCAGGCGGAAGTTCACGGTCATGCGGCCCAGACCTTTTTCGTCCAGGTGCTCCACGATGCGCTTTTTGGCTTCCTCATTGGGCAGGCCGTCAAAGGGCGCGGAGTTCACCAGCACGCCCGGTTCGGTGTAGGCCTCGGTCATGGTTTCCGGCTCCAGTTCGCTCTCCTCGGGCCGGATGACCACCTGCATGGGCAGGTCATACTTGCGGGCAAAGTCAAAGTCGCGCTGGTCGTGAGCGGGTACAGCCATGACCGCGCCGGTGCCGTAGCCCATGAGCACGAAGTTGGCCACGTAGATGGGCATTTCCTGGCCGGTGACCGGGTTGATGCAGTAGGCACCCGTGAACACGCCCTCTTTTTCCGTATCGTCAGCCGCGCGGTGGAACTTGTCCATGTTCACGCATTTTTCCACAAAGGCGCGCACTTCGTCGGCCCGATCCGTGCCGCTGATGAGCTTTTCCACCAGGGGATGTTCGGCGGCCAGGCTCATGAAGGTGGCGCCGAACAGGGTGTCGGGCCGGGTGGTGAACACGTCCACGGTCTCATCGCTGCCCTTGATGCCAAAGGTCAGTTCCGCGCCGTAGCTCTTGCCGATCCAGTTGGACTGCATGGTCAGGACCGAATCGGGCCACTTTTCCTTCATCTTGTCCAACCATTCCAGCAGCTCATCCGCGTAGTCCGTGATGCGCAGGAACCATTGTTCCAGCTCTTTCTGGATTACGGGGCTGTCGCAACGCCAGCATTTGCCGTCCTCCACCTGCTCGTTGGCCAGTACGGTCTGACAGGTGTCGCACCAGTTCTGCATGGCGTTCTTGCGGTAGAGCAGTCCTTTTTCCATGAACTTGAGGAAAAAGAGCTGTTCCCAGCGGTAGTATTCAGGACGACAGGTGGCCAGCTCGCGCTTCCAATCATAGGAATATCCGAGCCGCTTGAGCTGCTCGCGCATCTCGTCGATGTTGGAATAGGTCCACTTGGCGGGGTGGGTGTTGTGCTTGATGGCCGCGTTTTCCGCGGGCATGCCAAAGGCGTCCCAGCCCATGGGATGCAGCACGTTGCAGCCCTGCATCCGCTTGTAGCGGGCCACCACGTCGCCGATGGAATAGTTGCGCACATGGCCCATGTGAATCTTCCCCGAAGGGTAGGGGAACATTTCTAGGACATAATACTTTTCCCGGTCAGGCTCGGTCCGCACTTCGAAGCAGCCGTTTTCGCTCCAGGTCTTCTGCCATTTCTTTTCCACGGCTTCCGGTTCGTATTTTCCCAGGGGCATGCGCGTTTCCTTCTAGAATGTCTTGTGCTGACCCAGGTCGCCGCTTTCCACGGCGCGGGCCGCGGCGTCCAGGATTCCATTGATGAAATTACGGGAATTACCGTCCCCGAACTCCTTGGAAAGCTCAATGGCCTCGTTGATGGCCACCTTCAACGGCAGTTCGGTAAACAGCATCTCAAACAGTGCCAACCGCAGAATGGTCAATTCCACCTTGGCGATGCGTTCCAGCTTCCAATGCTTGGAGTAGCGGTTCACGATCTCGTCCAACTGCCTGGCCCGGCAATACACGCCCAGGACCAGGTCGTGGGCGAACTCGCTCACGCTTTCATTTTCCACGGCCAGGACCGCCGGATTCTCGGCAAAGTCCCGTTCCAGGGCGGAAACATCCTCGGATGCGGTAAAACTCTGGGCAAAGAGCACCTGGAACGCAAGCATCCGCCCGGTGCGGCGGTTGCTCTTGCGTCTGTTCCCCGCGCCTTTGCGCGGAGCCTTGAAGTCGTCCATCATTCGTTTACAACTGCTCCATCACGCGAATGGTTTCAAGCACGGCCGAAGCCGCTTCCACGCCCTTGTTGCCAGCCTTGGAACCGGCACGCTCGATGGCCTGCTCCAGGGTGTCGCAGGTGAGCACGCCGAAGCCCACGGGCAAATTGGTCTCCAGGCTCACCTGGGCCAGTCCCTTGGCGCATTCATTGGCCACGAAATCAAAATGGGGAGTGGAACCGCGGATCACGGCACCGAGGCAGATGATGCCGTCGTACTTGCCGCTCTGGGCCAGCTTGCGCACCACCACGGGCATTTCAAAGGCACCGGGCAGGCGCACCAGGGTCATGTCCTCGCGGTCCATGCCGTGGCGGGTCAGGTAGTCCACGGCCCCGGAAACGAGACGGTCCACGATGAAGTCATTAAAGCGGGCGGCCACCAGGGCCACTTTCACGCCCTTGGCTTCCAGGCGTCCTTCGATGGTTTGAATATGCGGCATGGAATCCTCCGAAATGTTTCACAAACGGTTCAAAAACAGCGATCCGGGCAACACTTCCGCAACGTACCGGCCTGCGCGTCGCGTCCGCGCTGTGGTCCGGCTCATTTCGGTATCCGGCTTCCCGCCATTGTTCAACCGTCCGTCTGGTATTTTTTTTAACGCCCCATCAGCCGTCGGCTTTTTCGTCAAGATGCAGCATGTGGCCCATCTTGTCCTTCTTGGTGCGCAGATAGCCCATGTTGTAGGCGCAGGCGCCGGTTTCAATGGGGACGCGCTCCACGACTTCCAGGCCGTAGCCTTCCAGTCCAACCATTTTCTTGGGGTTGTTGGTCATGAGCCGCATCTTGGAAACACCAAGGGCCACGAGGATTTGCGCACCAGTGCCGTAGTCGCGCATGTCCGGTGGAAAGCCCAGACGCTGGTTGGCCTCAACGGTGTCCAGGCCTTCGTCCTGCAAGTGGTAGGCGCGGATCTTGTTGCCCAGGCCGATGCCCCGGCCCTCCTGACGCATGTAGAGCACCACGCCCTTGCCCTCGCGCTCGATCATGCACATGGCATCGGCCAGCTGGTTGCCGCAGTCGCAGCGCATGGAGCCGAACACGTCTCCGGTGAGGCACTCGGAATGCACGCGAACCAGCACCGGATCCTCGGGGGTGATGTCCCCCTTGACCAGGGCGATGTGTGTTTTGCCGTCGGCCTCGCAGTGGAAGGCCACGGTGCGGAAATGGCCGTAGCGGGTGGGCAGGTCCGCCTCGGCGGTCTTGCTCACGGTGCCGCCGCCAAAACGCATGCGGTAGGCGATGAGATCCTTGACCGCGCAAATTTTAAGACCGTGCTTTTCGGCAAAAGGCTCCAGATCGTTCATGCGGGACATGGAACCGTCGTCATTCATGATTTCGCAGATCACGCCCGCGGGCTTCATGCCAGCCAGTCCGGCCAGGTCCACGCTGCCTTCGGTCTGGCCGGCGCGCACCAGGGTGCCGCCCTCGCGGGCGCGCAAGGGAAAGACGTGGCCCGGGGTCACGATGTCCTGGGGCTGCACGCCGTCGTCCACGGCCGTGAGCACGGTGTGGGCGCGGTCAAACGCGCTGATGCCCGTGGTCACGCCTTCAGCCGCCTCAATGGAGAGGGTGAAGTTCGTACCGAACTGGGACTTGTTGGACTGGGTCATGAGCGGAAGATTGAGCCGGTCCACCAGCTCCGGGGCCATGGCCAGACAGATCAGCCCCCGGCCTTCCTTGGCCATAAAGTTGATGATCTCGGGCGTGACCTTTTCCGCAGCGCAGACAAGATCCCCCTCGTTTTCGCGGTCCTCGTCATCCACCATGATGACCATGCGTCCGGCGCGAATGTCCTCAATTGCTTCTTCTATGGTGCAAAGCGGCATTGTGTTTCCTCGCAAACGATTTGCCCGGCATCAGCGCCCAAAATGCGCCGACAGCCGGGAACCCCCATGCATACCCTAAAGCCCCCACGAAGTTAAGGGGGGATTTTCAGTCTCCTGGAACAGCCGTAACAACTCGTATTCAATAGGAAAAAGGATATTACTGGTCACATTCGGTCCGGATTTTGCTTCTTTCGCTGGGTTCAATAACGCCTGGAGGTCCACGTTGAAATTTCGCAGATCCACATTTGCCGCATTCCTAACCGCCTTTCCGCTCCTTTTGGCCGGGATATCGCTTCTCATCCCCGGAATAGGCTCCACATTTTTGTCAATCCCCCCTTGGACAATATTCCTGTCCGGCGGGGTGTGTCTGACCCTTGGCCTGGCAGGGGCCGGTCTGGCGATTCGCGAATCAGGCCGGGAGGCACGCTTTCTCAACGAGCTGGATTCATGGACTAAAGCAGCGAATGAAGCCCTGCGTTCCGTCCAGGAAAACGCAACTCCCGCAGTATGGAGTCCCGAATTTGGCATCCTTGAACAACGGATTCCACAAATTTGTGACCTGGAACAGGAACTCCAAACGCTGATCCAGGAGCGTCAGACCCTGCAGCAGGAACTGGACAGCGAGCGGCGATCCACGGCCCAGGCCCGCAAGGATACCCACGACGAACGGCACAGAGCCACCCTGCAACGCGAAGCCGGTCTGCGCTCCAGCGCCCACGCCCTGGAGCGCGCCCTCACCGACATCCAAAAGGCGGCCGAACAGGTGCGGGATGCCTCTTCCCAGGCCTCCCAAGGCGCGGAATCCCAGCGTTCCAGCCTTACGTCCACGGCCTCGGCCATGGAAGAGATGAACTGCACCGTGATCGAAGTGGCCCGCAACGCCGAGGAAGCGTCCCAGGCCGCAGCAGACACCCGCAGCTGCGCCGACGACGGCGCCCGGGAAATGCATAGAACCGAACAGGACATTGAATCCGTGGCCGACCATACCCGGCAGCTTTCCACACACATTGCCGCGCTGGGGGATCATGCCGATGCCATCCGCAGGGTCATGAGCCTGATTTCCGACATCGCGGACCAGACCAACCTGCTGGCTCTCAATGCCGCCATTGAAGCGGCGCGTGCAGGCGAATCCGGTCGGGGATTCGCCGTAGTCGCGGATGAGGTGCGCAAATTGGCCGAAAAAACCATGGACGCCACCAGTGAGGTTCACGATACGGTGCGGGCCATTCAGGAAGGCGTAACCCAGGCCAGCGGAGAAATGGGCCAGGCCACCGAACAGGTGACCGACGCCGTGGAGCAGGCGCGTCAATCCCGAACCACCCTGGACCGCATCGTGGAGTTGTCCCGGGCCAGTTCCCGACAGGTGCGCTCCATTGCCGTGGCCGCGGAGCAGCAGGCCAAGACCAGCGAAGAGATCAACCGGACCATCGGCGAGGTGAGCCGCATTGCAGACCATACCACCGAGGTCATGCAGCGATCAGACAACGCGGTATCGGCTCTGGCCGAACAGGTGCGGGAACTGGGGCTGGTCAACAGCGTATTTGACATGGTGGGCGGCGGCGGTCCCAGAAAAGTGGTCCAGGGACTTGCACAGGATCCGGGCATTCTCTCTCTGCAACGGGAGCGGCAGGAAGCCGCGCTGCGCCGGGCTGTCCGTTCAAACGGCTCCCTGGAACTGTTGTACGTCACGGACGCCCGGGGAAGGCAGACCGTCAGCAACATCGCCCAACCCGACAGCGCCACGCCCGAAGACGCCAAAGCCTTTGGAAGGGATTGGTCGGCCCGGCCCTGGTATACCGAGGCCATGCAAAGCGGCACGCTCTCGCTGTCGGATATTTATACCTCCGAGACATCGGGAGCGCCGTGCATCACGGTTTCCATTCCCATGCGCGACCGCGAGGGCGGCGTGGTGGGCGTGGTGGCGGCTGATATTCGTGTGGGAGGAGACAAGGGCCGCGGTACCACGGCAAGCTGAGATCAACGCGCTGGCGCACTGCGCCGGCAGGGATCAAAAACCGTGTTCGCGAAGAAACGATTCCGTGAGCTTGCCTTCGGATGTGTTGCGGTCGGAGTCGCCAGCCCCGCCGACATAGGCGCCAAGCATACGCTGAACGTAGCGGCCCAGAATGTCCACTTCCATATTCACCCGGCGGCCCGGGGTCCAGGAGGCAATGGTGGTTTCCTGCTGGGTGGCGGGGATGATGTTCACGGTCAGCCAGTCCGGTCCGCATTCGTTCACGGTCAGGCTGATGCCGTCCAGGGCCACGGACCCTTTGGCCACCACGAGCGGACCCAGGTCCGGCGCAAACCCCAGTCGATATTGCCGGGACTGGCCGACCGGGTTCACGCTCTGCACTTCCGCGAGGCAGTCCACATGCCCGCTCACGAGGTGACCGCCCAAACGGTCGCCCAGGGCCAGGGCGCGTTCCAGGTTCACCTGGGATCCCACGCGCTGCTTGCCGAGGTTGGTCCGGTCCATGGTCTCGCGGCTGGCGTAGGCCGTGAACCAGCGGTCGCCGAAAGTCTCAACGGTCAGACAGGCACCGTTCACAGCAATGGATTCGCCCTTGACGATATCCCGCAGATCATAAAGCGCACGGATGCGCAGCCGGGTTTCCCCGCCACGCGGGTCCACGGCTTCCACACTGCCCATGCCCTGTACCAATCCTGTGAACATTGCCGCCCCTTTGGGGAAAATCCTTTGCGGGCCGGGGGAAAACGCCGTTCGGCACCGGCCCGCAAAGGCACTCCCTTACTGAATGGTTACAAGCTGACCGCGCGGGCCGCTTCCAACGTTTTTTCAAAGTCCTCGTCCGTGTGGGCAAAGGACGTGAAACTGCACTCAAATCCGCTGGGAGCCACGTTCACTCCGGCAGCGCGCATCTGGGCGTAGTATTTGGCGAAGGTTTCACCGTCCGCTGTGGAGGCGCTGGGGAAGTCCGTGACCGGTCCCTCGGTGAGGAACAGCGTAAAGATGGAAGCCACGTGGTTGAGGGTCACGGGCAATCCCTTGGATTCCAGAATGGACTTCAATTCCGTGGCCAGCTCCAGGGTGCGTTTTTCCAGGGCCGCGTAATCCTGCTTCTGCAATTCGCGCAGGGTGGCCAGTCCCGCGGCCATGGCCACGGGGTTACCGGACAGGGTTCCGGCCTGGTACACATCGCCGCACGGGGCGATGCGTTCCATAAATTTCCGCTTGCCGCCGTAGCACCCCACGGGGAAGCCCCCGCCGATGATCTTGCCCAGGCAGGTCAGGTCCGGGTCGATGCCGAACCGTTTTTGCGCACCGCCCAAATCCACGCGGAAACCGGTGATGACTTCGTCAAACACCAGCAACGCGCCGAACTCGTCGCACAGGGCGCGCAGGCCCGAAAGCCAGCCTTCGCCCGGGAGCACGCAGCCCATGTTCCCCGCCACCGGCTCCACAAATACCGCGGCCACTTCCTCGGGGTTTTCCTCAAAAAGCTGCCGCACACCGGCCAGATCATTATAATGAGCCAGCAGGGTTCCGGCCACAAAGGTTTCGGGAACGCCCGGGGTGCCGGGGATGGACAGGGTGGCCATGCCCGAACCGGCCGAGGCCAGGAAGCAGTCGCTGTGGCCATGGTAGCCGCCGTGGAATTTGATGACCTTGTCACGTCCCGTGTAGGCCCGGGCCAGACGCAGGGCGCTCATGGTGGCCTCGGTGCCGGAGTTGACCATGCGCACCATGTCCACGGACGGCAGAATTTCGCAGAGCAGCTCGGCGAGCAGCACTTCATCCTCGCAGGGCGTACCGAAGCTGGCACCGGCCCGCACAGCGCGCACAGCGGCCTCTTCCACGGCGGGATGGGCGTGGCCCAGCAACATCGGTCCCCAGCTCATGATGTAGTCCACCAGTTCCTGGCCATCCGCGGTCCACATCTTGGATCCGGCGGTCTTGGTCACGAACAGGGGGTCGCATCCCACGCTGCGGCAGGCGCGCACCGGGCTGTTCACGCCGCCGGGCAATACACGGCAGGCGCGTTCAAATAAATTTTTGGAATCAGGCATTGCTCTGTCTCTCCCATTTGAAATAGCGCATGGAACTTTTCTTCAGTTCCTTGATGCTGTTGACCATGGTGTATTCGGTGATGCCCGTGATGCGGGACAGCTCCTCGGCCAGTTTCGCGCAGTCTCCGGGATGTTCACCATGCATCATGGTGTAAAAATCGTAGGGCCATTCCGGATAGGTGCGGCGGCGGTACACATGGCTGATCTCGGGCCGGGAGGCGAAGAGCCGCCCCAATTCGTCGGGATCGCGGTCCCCGGCGATCCAGGCCACCATGGCGTTGTGGCCGTAGCCCGCCTTCTGGTGCCGGAGCGTGGCCCCGAAGCGACGCAAAATGCCCTGATCCTTGAGCCGCCGGACAAGCTCGAGCACCTCTTCCTCGTCCACGCCGACGGCCTCGGCAATAGCCCGGAAGGGAGCGGGGCCGCGATCAAGGTCATCGCCGGCCAGGGCCAGAATCCGTTGTTCGGTTTCGGTAAACTGCGGTTTGGACATGCAGGTGTCCATACCTGCTTGCCGTCCGCGATGCAACCGAACTCCTCCCCTGCAACAGCGAAATCCCGCCCCGCGAGACCAAAACAGGGCCAAGCCCTTGCGCGCCATGCCGCGCCCGGGTATCATCCCGGGATGAACAAGCAACAATCCTCGCAACGTGTCAGCGTCCTGGGCGCAGGAGCCTGGGGCACCACCCTGGCCGATATGCTCGCCCGCAACAACGTGCCCACAACGCTTTGGGTCCGCGAACCCGACCTGGCCGACCGCATGCGCGACCAGCGCGTCAACGACGTGTTCCTGCCGGATATCCCGCTCTCGGACCGGCTCGGCATTGAAAGCGACCCGGCCACGGCCCTGGAAGGTGCGGACGCCTATCTGCTGGTGGTTCCCAGCCAATTCATCCGCCCCACCCTGGAAAATTTCCGCGATCTTTTCCCGAAACGGCCGGTCATGGTCTGCGCCAGCAAGGGCATTGAACTGGACTCCCTGGCGCCCATGTCCCAAGTGGTGGCCGAAAGCCTGGAGGACAAAGCCCCCCGCTACGCCTCCCTTTCCGGTCCCTCCTTTGCGGCCGAGGTCAGCCGGGATATGCCCACGTCCGTGGCCCTGGGCTGCGCGGACATGGACCTGGCCCGGCAACTGCGCGAGCTGTTTTCCACGCCCTTTTTCCGCGTCTACTCCACGCCGGATTACCGGGGTGTGGAATTGGGCGGAGCCGTGAAAAACGTCATCGCCCTGGCCGCGGGCATGTCCGACGGGCTGGGATTCGGCCATGACGCCCGCGCCGCGCTGATCACCCGGGGGCTGGCGGAAATGAGCCGCCTGGGCGAGGCCATGGGCGCGCAAGAGCGTACCTTCATGGGGCTTTCCGGCATGGGCGACCTGGTGCTGACCTGCACGGGCGACCTTTCCCGCAACCGGCAGGTGGGGCTTAAGCTGGGCCAGGGCCGCAAGCTGGACGATATCATCGGGGAGATGAAGGCCGTTGCCGAAGGCGTGAAGACCGCCAAATCCCTGTACGCACTGTCGCAAAAACTGGGCGTGGAACTGCCCATCACCGAACAGGTCCACCGCATTCTTTATGAGGATGCGGAACCGCGCGAGGCCGTGACCCGACTCATGGGACGCGCCCTCAAAGACGAATAAGGACGAATAACGTCCCGAAAACGGCCCGCGCCCAACCGCAACCCAAGGAGGCGGCATGGCCACGGTTCTCGTTACTGGCGCCACAGGCTACGTGGGTGGACGGCTGGTTCCCCGGCTGCTGGAAAGCGGCCATACGGTACGGGCTGCGGCCCGCTCCCTGGACAAGCTGTACGCCCGATCCTGGAGTTCGCACGAACGTTGCGTTCCGGTACGGGCCGACGTGTTTGATCCCGAATCCCTGGATGCGGCCCTGCAAGGCTGTGACGCTGCCTATTACCTGATCCATTCCATGTCCTCCGCCGGAGGGGACTTTGCGGAACGGGACCGGGCCGCGGCCAACAACTTTCTTGCCGCGGCCACGGACGCGGACGTGCCGCGCATCATCTACCTCGGCGGGCTGGGGGACGATTCCCCGGACCTGAGCCACCACCTGCGCTCCCGGGCCGAGGTGGGCCGCATCCTGCAAAGCGGCGCTCCGCAGACCACCTGCCTGCGCGCCGCCGTGATCCTGGGATCGGGGAGCATTTCCTTTGAAATCATCCGCTACCTGGTGGATCGCCTGCCCATCATGATCACGCCCCGCTGGGTGGACACGCCCTGTCAGCCCATCGCCATATCCGATGTGCTCGGCTACCTGGAAGGCTGCCTGGACCAACCCGAAACCGCAGGCCTGACCCTGGACATTGGTGGACCGGACCAGCTCACCTATCGGGAGCTGTTTCATATCTATGCCGAAGAAGCGGGCCTGCGCCGCCGGATCATTCTCCCGGTTCCCGTGCTTACGCCCCGGCTCTCCACCCATTGGGTCAATCTCGTGACCCCGGTGCCGCGAGCCTTGGTCCGCCCACTCATCGAAGGACTGCGCAACGAAGTGATCTGCAAGGATGAACGGATTTTACAACTCGTACCCATGGCCCGGACCACCTGTCGGCAGGCCTTGCGCAGCGCACTGAACAAGGTGGCCATGCACGCGGTGGAAACCTGCTGCCACGACGCGGGCGAGGCCTGCGCCCCGGAATGGACCGCGTGCCATGACGCAGAGTTCGCCGGCGGAACCGTGCTTTCCTCCAACTACACCGTGCGCCTGGACGGTTCCCCGGAACAGGTCTGGCCTGTGGTGGCCCGGCTGGGCGGGGAAAACGGCTGGTATTTCGGCAACCGCCTCTGGGCCTTGCGCGGCTTTGCGGACAAACTCATCGGCGGCCCGGGATTGCGGCGCGGACGGCGGCACCCCGTGAAAATCCGGCCCGGCGACGCATTGGATTTCTGGCGGGTGCTTCAGGTGCATGCCCCGGAGCGGCTGCTGCTTTTGGCGGAGATGAAACTGCCCGGGGAGGCGCTTCTGGACATTCAGCTGCGCCCCATACCCCGCGGAAACGGGGATCAGGCCGTCACGGATCTGGAAATGCGCGCGCGGTTTCTGCCCCGCGGCTTGGCTGGCCAGGCCTATTGGTGGGCCATGTATCCCTTCCACGCCCTGATCTTTAAAAACATGCTCCGCAACATGGCCCTGGCCGCCGACGTGCCAGTGCTGTCCGGCCCGGACCCCCTGCGCGACTCCGCATGAGCGAACTACGTCAGGGGTTCACCACGGGAACCGCGGCTGCTGCCGCGGCCAAGGCCGCATTGTTGCTGCTCCTGCACGGGCATGCCCCGAATCATGTGGAGGTGCCGCTTCCTGCGGACCGCGAGGAACCGACCAAACGCCTGCGCATTGCCGTGGAACGTTGCGGGATCGAAAACAGCTCGGCCCGCGCCGTGGTGCGCAAGGATGCGGGCGACGACCCGGACGTGACCCATGGCGCGGAAATCCATGCGCTGGTTTCCTGGCAGCCCGGTTCAGGCCCGCTGCACGTGGACCTTGCGGGGGGCATGGGTGTGGGGCGGGTAACCCTGCCCGGCCTGGCCGTGGATGTGGGGGAACCGGCCATCAACCCCGGTCCGCAACGGCAGATTCGTGCAGCGGTGCGGGAAGCGGTACACGGACAGTCCGGCACGGCCCGAGTCTGCATCGAAGTGCCGCAAGGCCGCGAACTGGCCCGCAAAACCATGAATCCGCGCCTGGGCATTGTGGACGGCATCTCCATCCTGGGAACCCACGGCATTGTCCGGCCCTTCAGCCATGCGGCCTGGGCCGCATCCGTCACCCAGGCGCTGCGCGTTGTGGCGGCGCAAGGCGGCGACAGGGTGGTCTTCACCACCGGGCGCAAAAGCGAACGCCTTTACGCAGAGTGCTTTCCCGACCTGCCCGCACGGTGCATGATCCAGGCCGCAGACTTTTTCGCTCACGCCATGCGTGCGGCCGAAGAACAAGGATTGACCCGCGTTCACTGGTCGCTGTTCTTTGGCAAGCTCGTCAAACAAGCCCAGGGTTTTGAAAACACCCACGCCCACGGCGCGGACATCGACTTTTCCGCCCTGGCCCATTGGTGCGGGCAGGCGGGCGCTCCGCACGACCTGGTGCGCCAGTGCGCCGAGGCCAACACTGCCCGGCAGGTGCTGGGCCTGCTCCAAACCCGGACCAACGCACAGACCCTGAACCGGCTTCTCCACGATCTGGCCGCCCGGGCCATCCGCCACGCTGCATCCTTTGCTCCGGGCGTTCGGGTCGGGTACGCGGTCTTTGATTTCGACGGCAGCAGACTGCTCCGGCCTGATTTTCAACTCCAACCCGCAGGTGACTGAAAAAGTCTCCCCTACCCCTTCCCACCATGACACGTTCGCGCTACAAGCCTCTTATGTTGCGGCCTAACAAAATACACGTCATCGGAATGCACGTGGGTTCCCTGGAATTGGGGGAACGCGAGTGGAACATCCTGGCACAAGCCCAGGTGCTGGTGGGCGGAAAACGCCTGCTCGCGGCCTGCGCTCTTGCTTCCACCCCGGAACGGCCGATCCAACCGGAAAAGCAAATCCCGATCACCGCTCCCCTAAGCGACGTGCTGCGGCGCATCGAACGGGCCGCGCACAAGCGCGTGGCCGTGCTCGCGGACGGCGATCCCATGTTTTTCGGATTCGGCCGCCTGCTGGTGGACCACTTTGGTCCGCAACGCGTTTGCCTGCACCCCAACGTGACCACGGTACAATTGGCCGCGTCCCGCCTGCATCTGCCATGCAACGAAATCGAAACCGTGTCCCTGCACGGCAGGGAGGACGTGTCGCCGCTGTATTCGGCCCTGTGCCGCGCCCGGTACGTGGCCGTATTCACGGACCATGCGCACGGTCCCGCTTCCGTGGCCGAAGCCCTGCTCCGGCGGGGGGCCGACGGCTACACCATGACCGTGCTGGAAGACCTGAACACCCCCCAGGAGCGCGTTCGCACCTTTTCCCCGGAGCAGGCCTGGGACGAGGAATTTTCCTCCCTGAACCTCGTGCTGTTGCAACGGGACCATCCCCCGGAACTGAAATTGCGCCTGGGGGCATCCGATTCTCTTTACATGCATGAAAACAGCCTGATCACCAAACAGGCCGTGCGTTGCGCCGGGCTAGGGCTGCTCGGCGTGGCACCGGAGCACACGGTCTGGGATTTGGGCGCGGGATGCGGATCCGTGGCTATCGAAGCCTGCCACCTGGCGCGCAACGGGCAGATTTTCGCCGTGGAACGCAACCGGCGACGGGTCGGCATGATTCGGGAAAACATCCGCCGATTCGGTGCCTGGCCCGTGGAAGTGGTCCGAGGCTCGGCCCCGGCCTGCCTTGATTCCCTGCCCGATCCGGACCGCGTGTTTCTCGGCGGAGGGCTTGGCCCTGCCTCCGGGGATGGCGAATCCCTGCTCGACGCTGTCTGCGCCCGCCTCAAGCCACATGGACGCATGGTTATCCACTGCATCCTGCTGGAATCTCTGCTGCGGGCCAAACATTTTTTGGAACGCAAAGCCTGGCCCTACGGCATCACCCAACTTCAGGCCTCCACCGCCGACCCACTGGCCGGGGATCTGCGCTTCAAGGCGCAAAACCCCGTGTTCATCCTCTGGGCGGACAAGGCCTGAGCCGGAAATGATGTCCCTTGATTATCCGCAACCCTTGAGAGCCATGCCATGAACAAAGTGTATTTCGTGGGAGCCGGACCCGGAGATCCGGATCTGATTACCGTAAAAGGCCGCGACTTGATCCGCCGGGCCGATCTGGTGCTCTACGCCGGTTCCCTGGTGCCGCGATCCCTGGTCGAGCAGGCAAGACCCGATGCCCGTGTCGTGGACTCCTCGGCCCTGGATCTGGGTTCCACCCATGACCTGCTCTACCAATGCGTTTCCCGTGGCGGACTGGCCGTTCGCCTGCACACGGGGGATCCTTCCCTGTATGGAGCCACGCGGGAACAAATGGAACTGCTGGACCGCGACGGCATCGCGTACGAAGTGGTTCCCGGAGTGACCGCTGCTTTTGCCGCAGCCGCTGTCATGGGCAATTCCTTTACCGTGCCGGAACAGACCCAGACTTTGATCATCACACGCCGGGCCGGGCGCACACCGGTGCCGGATGCGGAACAACTTCCCTTGCTGGCGGCCCACCACGCGGCCATGGCCGTATACCTTTCCGCCGGGGATCCCGAAGGATTGCAGGCAGAGCTGCTGCAGGGCGGCCTGGATCCATCCACACCCTGCGCCATGAGCCACCGCGTGGGCTGGCCCGGAGAAAAATCCCTGCGCTGCCGCCTGGACCAATTGGCGGCCACGGCCCGGGAGAATGGATTCGACCGCCAGACCGTCTTTCTGATCCTGCCTGGTGAAAACGCGGAAACCGCCCGCTCCAAACTCTATGACGCGGGATTCAGCCACATGTATCGCAAGGCCTCCTGCGCCTCCGGCGATTGTGCCTCTTCACGCCACCAAACACCAAGGAGCCGGAATGGAAACACTGCAAATTACGACCCGGGAACGTGAGGAACTCCTCCCCGTGAGCGGCGAGCTGCAACGGCTCGTGCGTGAACAAGGCTGGCGAAACGGGGCGCTGCTGGTGCACTGCCCCCACACCACCGGCGCCGTGACCATCAACGAAGGCGCGGACCCGGACGTGGTGCGCGATATTGTAGTGAATCTTCGGCGGCTGGTGCCCCGTAGCGGGGATTATCGCCACGCCGAAGGCAACTCCGACGCGCACATCAAGGCCAGCACCTTCGGCCCGGACCAACTGCTCATCGTGAACAACGGGGAAATCCAGCTCGGCACCTGGCAGAAAGTATTCTTTTGCGAATTTGACGGACCAAGGACGCGCAAGCTCTGGGTCCAGTTTCTGCCGTCCTGATCAACCCGACCGCCCGCTCCCCTCGTATACCCAACGCAAAAGCGGCGCTCCGCATTGGAACGCCGCCGTTGTTGCCGTTTTTCCACGGCCCTGGGGGATATAACGTGTTGACTTCCCGATGACCGCCGTCAGCATCAACACAGAGCCTCTTTACACCACGCCGCGTCGACGCAGTCCGAGCAGTCCCACCAGGCCGCCGCCCAGCAGCCACACAGCCCCGGGAATGGGCGTTGCCGTGCTGATGTTGTCGATGGCGTAGCCATCGCCTCCGGCCCGGGCAAAGCCAACGGAACTGATGGGATCGCTGCTGGAAAACGCGAAGTAGATCAAGCTTCCGTTGGACTGTTCACCCACCAGGTCATACAGATTCAGGGTCGTGTCCCCGCCAAGGGTGCTGAAAGTCAGCTCCACCTCGCCGCCCACATCGTGGAAGTCCAGGGCGTAGAACCCAAACGCTGTGACCGGGTCCGCAAAGCTGAGGGTGTAGCCGTTCTTGTTGCCGGTCTGCCCGGGGGTGCCGTTGCTCCAGTAGTTCACGTCCGAACCCACGGAGTACTCGCCGGTCCCGGACTGGGCCGTGGTGTCGTCCCCGATATAGCCGCCGCCGGTGAGTGCGCCCACGGTGAGGGTCAGCGGACCCTGCGTGTTGGCTGTGAACCCGGCAAAGGTTTCCGTGGTCACATCGGTGTACCCGCTGAAGAACGCGGTTTCCAGAGCTGCGCCGTCAGTCGAGCCAATGCCCCACTGCGGCGTGATGATTGCGCCCCTTGCCCCGGTTCCCATGATCGCGAGCAGAAGCGCCGCCAGCACCAAGACACCCAAGCCGCGATAGATGGTGGTTCCAGTGTTGGTCATGGCCGCCTCCTTGTATTGCCCCAAAGACGATTTCATACTGAAAAGGTATGTTATCATTTTGGAATGTTCCTGTCAGAGCAGGTTGCTATCCCATTGATGTCGCAAACCTCTACCCTGATGATAATCATTATCGACAATATAGGAAGATTCTTTAGGGATGAAAATCGGTCAAAGGGATGAATTTATCTACGACAAAAGTATTAGTTTGTTTTTAACATTCCTCATATTCAAGCTTTTTTCAAACAAGCAAAATTCGCTTCCATTGAAAAATGTTTACGGCTTCCTGTCCGCACGTCACGCCTCTGGTTGTGGCCGCAAGGCCAGGATCAACGGAAACAGGCTGACTTGCCCTATGCCTGTGGACGATGGGACCGCGCTTGCCGCCAGAGGTTCGCCCGCGGCGGCCACGCTGGTAAGGTCACCAGCATCGATGGCCACAATTGATCATCACGAGTGCTGGGGGGGGACAAACGGTATGCGGAGGAAAAAAGCAAGCCCCCGTGACGAGGCGGGGGCTGTTGACGGGTGTACTGCAACTCAAAAGCGTTAATAGCTTTGCTGGCGTTGCGGTCTGGGGGAACGCTCCCGTGCCTCGTTGATGCGCAGGGCTCTTCCGCCCAATTGTTTGCCGTCCAGGGCTTCGATAGCCTCCAAGGCTGCGGCGTCATCCATGCGCACGAATCCAAATCCGCGGAAGCGGCCGGTTTCGCGATCCATAACAAATTTGACCTCGTGCACGTCGCCGAACGGATCGAACATCTCGCGCACCTCGTCCTCCGTGGCTCGGAACGGAATGTTCCCCACGTAGATGGACTTCATCATCGCCTCCTGAAACAAAGATGGGACACAACGCTTGTTTCCGGGAGACACTTTTGCATTGCCAAACGCCACCCGTACACAAGTCAACACTCCTGCTTTCGGCAATAGCGCAATCGCATCATGCGGGCAAGCGGATTATACATATTCCCGTACAAAATTTCGTGGTGCACAAAAAAAGGTCACCATTGATCATCGTTGATCCACCAGCAACGAAACAGTGTTCACCCCGAGCGGTCAACAATCTTTCTCCCGGAAGGCAGGTCAAACGGATCGGACCCCATGTCGTCGAGGAGGTTTACCAGGGTGCTCTGTTGCTCCAACTGCACCTCGGTACGGGGGGTGAGGTCCGGCTGAAAAGGATCCGGCAAACCGGATTGTTCCGTAACGGTCCATGCCGCACCAGGGCGGGATTCGGCGTGGTCTGCCAACGCAGACCGGGGATCGGTCCGTGCGGCAAGGTCGGCCCAGGCCGGAAGCAGCCCCTGCCCCGCATCCAACAGCAGGCTCCGTACCTGCTTGGGATCGGATCCCAGGCCCGTAAAAAAGGCGTCATGATCAAACCAGAGCAACTTATCCGTGCCGAACTCCCGCAGACCGAGCCGCTCCAATCCGGACGTTGAACCGCTCACATCCGGTTGCGGCGTGGCCGTGCCGTTCAGGTTCATTGCCTGCGCGCTGTTATCCAAGGCCTGAAGCGGCGCCCGCCAGGTCGCGGCCAGTCCGGGTTGGAACAGCTCGGCATCCCGCAACAAAAATTCCCGCAAATCGTTATAGGCAAGCGTCACGTCCTGCAGCTGCTCCACCATAGACGCATAGGCTTCCTGCACATGCAGTTCCCCGCTGCCCACGGATCCGGTCTCTTCCAGGCGCACACGGCCCTGGTCCAGGGCAAACACGCCGGGCGCGCGTTCGCGTTCCCGCCCGTCCACGGCGAGCCGGGCGTCCGTGCCGGGACGGGCCGAGGCGTTCAGCCCAAGGATATCCAAAAACGTGGCAGCGGCCTGACCGGAATCGTCTTCCGCGTCCTCATCTCCTGCAATTTGCAGCCGCTGGCCGAGTTTGGGCGCGGTGGCCACCATCTCCAGAGCCAGCCCGGAACCGCGCAAATCGCCCCACTCGCCTTCGGGCATGGCCGAGGAGACCCGTTCCCGTTCCACGGTTGCCGCGATAAATCCGCTCTGCGAGGCATTGGCCGTACGCGCAAACCGTTGAAGCACGTCCTCCCAGGTGTCGTCCGCCTGCACATCCATGGAAAAGGTGCCGGACTCGCTGCCGTGCGTGTAGGCAAAGGCGTGGGTGCCTGGTTCCAACGGCGGCGCCGCGCCCGGATCCACGGCCGTGGATTGAAACGCCGTAGGGCTGTAGCGCGACAGGGATTGCAATGAATACCGCGCCGGGACCGGGGGGGCGTTGCCTGACGGAATGCGCGGATTTTCCCGCAGATCCAGCGCGGCCAGCAAATGCCCGGACGTATCCCGCAGCACGGGAAGTTCCGCGCCGTAGGCCGGGTTCACGGAAACGGCCAGGGACCGGCCCGTGGCCACCTGACCGGGGGCGTGCAATCCCGGACTGGTTTGGCTGACCTGCCGGGCCTGCACATTCCGGTCGTCGTTGTTCACGGCCAGGGCCACCGCGTCCAGCAGATCGGGCATGGTCATGTCCGCGTCCAGGGTTACGGTCAATTCACTGGTCTCGTCCTGATGCTCCAGGGTAAAGGAATACTCCCCGGGATCCAGTCCCAAGGTGTCGGCGGCATTGGCCTGCCAGTCAAACCCTTTGGAAAAATAGCGGTCATAGGGCGCGGCCCGGTCGGGCAACCAAGCCGAGACCAATGGAGCGCCCATGCCGTTTTGCACGGTTCGCGCCTTGGCAGGGTCGCTGGTTTGATCCGGAAAATTCTCCGGCCAGGCAAAGTGTTCCACGGCGCGGGCCAGACGCTGGATGCGCTCCTCCAGGGATTGCGCCAGGGCCGGCGCTTCTCTGCGGAGCGTCAATTCATTGCGGGATTGGGAATACCGTTGGGAGACCTCGGACGTGACCGAAGGACCACGATCCGGTCGAAGCGTGGTGCGTTGCGGTTCAGCCCCGGGCAGGGGCGCGGCTGGATCCCATTTGATGCTCGTCACCATTACCATCCGGGAACGGGACATCCGGATACTCCACCCGCTCCAGACAAAGCCCCTGTGCCGGAGCCGTGGCAGGCGCGGCGCTCCTGTCCCCTTCCTTCAGGTAGGATCGGACGTTTTCCGGTTCGGCTTTACCCCGGCCCACGGCCACAAGGCAGCCCGTGAGGTTGCGGACCATCTGCTTGAGGAAGCCGGATGCCTGAAAACGCAGCACGCATTCCGCGGGATGCACGCCCGATGAGCGCCATACACGGTGCATGGTGCGAACCGTGGACCTGGTTTCCGTGCCGGTGTTGCGAAAGGCCGCAAAGTCCTGCTCCCCCAGCAGAAATGCCGCGGCCCGGTCCAGAGCATTCAGGTCCAGGGGACCGCAATGCCAGACATGGCGGCGGCGCTGGGGCAGCACATAGTCCGGGTCCAGCCAAAGGGTATAGGCATAGGTTTTGGAAATGGCGGAAAACCGGGCATGAAACGTTGCGGGAACCTCGCGGGCCGCCACCACGCGCACGTCCGGAGGGAGCGTGGCGTTCAGGGCTTTTTGCCAGGGGAGATCGCGGCGCGAGGTCGGCACGTCCACATGCGCCACCTGACCCAGGGCATGCACCCCGCTGTCCGTCCGGCCCGAGGCGTGGACGCGGACATCCTCGCCCACTCCGATCAACGGCCGGAGGGCGCGTTCCAGCACCCCCTGCACCGTGCGTTGTCCGGGCTGCACCTGCCAACCGGCATAATCGGTTCCGTCATAGGCCAGGGTCAGGCAAATCCGGCACATCAGGGCTGCTCAAACGGTACGCGCAGATTGGTGAGCGCCTCGGAAAGTTCGGCGGCCTTGCGCGTTTCAATGAAGCTGAGAACTTCACCGGCCTGCCGCCCCTGCAATCCCGCCAGAATCTTGACAGCCAGAGCCTGATCCATGGTTTCGAGCACGGCCGCGGCCTGTTTGGCCTTCATGTTGGCATAGGCCTTGATGAGCTTCTGGAGCCGCTCGTCTTCCACGTTTTTCACGTCTTTGAGCAAGGCTTCCAGCTGGCTTTTGAGACCTTCCAGCTTTTCCACTTCCGCCTGGACGCTGGATTCCAGCTCCCGCAGGGTGCGTTCTTTGGCGGCCAATTCTTCTTCCCGGCGCTTGAGCACGGCCCAGTCCGCCGGGTCCATGCCTTCGGGCGGAGCCTGCTCGGTGGCCGCGTCCGGCGCGTCCTCCTGGGCCATGGCCTGCGTCGGGGACACGGCGCTCACGGCTTGGGTGGCGAGACTTGGCCCGGACGGAGCAGCCTCGGATTGCGGCGCTGCGGCGGTGGACACGGCCGAGGGGACCGGATCCGGCCCGTCCAGACAGAGCACGCCCAGGAGCACGAGCTTGAACAGGGCCAATACCGCCAAGGTTTTGAGGACTCTAGAAATCTTTATGCCGGAAACGAAGCGCTGCCATTTCATCGTTTTCCTTTTCCTCTTTGCGTTGTTCTTCATCGCGGTGTCTGGCTGCCTGTTGTTGTTTGAGTTTGTCCAGGAGTTTTCGGTCTTTTGACGCTTGCACGGCTTCACGCCGACATTTTTGCAAGTTGAGGGCCAGTTTGGAAAGCCGCCCCTGGGCCGAAGACAAATCCTGCTCCAACGCCTGCTTGTATTGCTGCCAAAGCCAGATGTCATTGGCGTCCGCGTCCTGCCCGGCTCCCCGGCGCTGGTGCCGCGTGAGGCGCTCCTTCAGATCCTCCACCACGCCGCGCTGTTGTTCATGCGCCTTATGGGCCTTGGCCAGGGCCAGGCGTGCGCGATCCTCCAATTGTTCGCGGTAATCCAATACCTTTTGGAGGGGAAAATGGAACGGCTTGGCCATACGACGCTGCTCAGCCCGCCGCGTTCAGGGGCTTTCCGGCCAGGCCGCACCAGCCCTTGTCCTTGTCTTTGTCGTGCCGGCGCCACATCATGCACATGGATCCCTGACAAAATTTCATTTTATCTTCCGTGGTCTTGAGCAGGGGACAAAACTTGAACTTGGCTTCGTTTTCGGAAAGAACCATACCATCCTCCAAACCGATGATTCATAACACGCGCCCACAGGAAAACGGGCGCTGCACCATTCCTCTTTCTAAGCGGGACCAAGGGGCTTTGGCAAGGAGACAACCCGCCCCAACACGCTGCAACGTCAATGCCCGGACGATCCGTCCCGGCCGTTGCCGCCTGAGGATTGCCCGTCCCCATGCTTTGAAGGCTCCGACTTGTCCGATGGTTTTTCCAGCAGCGCGGCCCGCCGAACCGCTCCAGGACCAAACCGCCGACGAATGGCGTCCACGGTCTGCTCCAGGTGTTGCTTCTTCGGATCCGGACGGCTTGTTTCCTCCGGCTCCAGCAAGGAAAGCTGACGGGACCGGGGGCTAAAATTGGATACGCCCACGCCAATCAGCCGCAAGGGTGTTTTGGGACAAAGTTCCTCCAGCAATTCCAAGGCGGTTCCATAAATCGTGTCGGTTTCACTCGTGCGATGATCCAGGCTGCGGCTGCGCGTGACCTGCCGAAAGTCCGCGAACTTGGCTTTCAGGGTCACGGTCCGGCCCCGTACGCCGTGCCGCCGCAGGTCCGATGCCACGCGATCGCTCTGGGCCAGCAGCCAACGCCGCAATGTCGCGGTCTCCAGGGTATCGCGCTCAAACGTATTTTCCGCGCTGCACGACTTGGGCGCGGCATACGGGACCACCTCCGTGGATCCCATGCCCCGGCACCGGTCATACAGCTCCCCGCCCCATTTGCCGAACCGCTGTTCCCAAAACGCGCGAGGACGATTCGGAATCTGCCCGGCGTAGCGCACGCCCAGTTCCTGCAAGATTTCCCGCCCGCGCTTGCCCACCCCGGGAATCTTGCCCACGGGCAGGGTCTTTAAAAACGAATCCACGTCCTCGGGGTAAATAAGAAACACTCCGTCCGGCTTGTTCTGGTCCGAAGCGATTTTAGCCAAAAACCGCACCGGCGCCGCTCCCACCGAACAGGTCAGCCCTCCGGTGGCCTTGCGCACCCGGGCGCGGATGGTCTCGCACAACTCCGGAATCGGTCCGAAAAGCCGCTCCAGTCCGGTGGCGTCCATGTACGCTTCGTCCACGCTGGCCTGTTCCACCAGGGGAGAAAATTCCTCCAACGCGTGCATGACTTGGCGCGAAACTTCCTTGTACCGCTCCATGCGCACCGGCAGAAACACCCCCTGTGGACACAGCCGCCGTGCCGTGGTCCCGGGCATGGCCGAACGCACTCCATACTTACGAATTTCATACGACGCCGCCGAGATCACCCCCCGGCCGCCAATGCCCCCCACGGCAACGGGCCGTCCCCGCAGCTCGGGTTGGTCCATCTGCTCCACGGAGGCATAGAACGCGTCCATATCGATATGCAGAATCCAAACAGGAGCAGGCATTGGATTTTCCTTTTCCATTGCAGTCAATCGTTCGTATGCTATAGACTTTTTTCATGCATCAGACTAGCATGTGCGTTCCTTCAAGTATCACGGGTCCAAGTTCTCCCATTCGGCCCAGCGCATCGAGGTGTGAGCATGATTTGTCCCAAGTGTCGAGCGGAAATGCCGGAACAGGCCACCTATTGCCTTCAGTGCGGCGCTTCCTTGAACAGGCCCAAAACCGCCCCCCCGGACATGCCGCGCCGAGAAAAGCAGCCAGCTCCCGACCGCAAGACGGGCGCTCAAGAACACCCCTCGCAAGCGCCTGGAGATGTCCCGCCGAATATCGGTGGCTTTCGGTTCGATCCGCCGGAGGCGGAACCTCGGCACGATTCCGACGCCACCCAACCTGACAAACGCCCCCGCTTTGCGCAACGCCGAAACCAACCGCAAAAAAGCTCCCCGCTCTCCTCTGGAAAGGGCGAATGGATTCCTCCGGCGGGCTATGCCTCCCCGGCCCAACGGCTGGGCGCTTTTATCGTGGATTTCGTGCTCATTGGGGCCGCCATCTTTTTTCTCACCTTTCTGGCTGCGCTGCTCGCGCCTGGCCTCTTCGACGATCCCGACTTCAATGTGTTCTTCGCCAACGTGCTGCCGCTGCCCCTGACCTGTGTTTATTATGTGGGAATGGAAAGCTCGCGACTCCAGGCCACGCCCGGCAAAATCATGCTTGGCATCAAGGTGGTGGACTTTGAAGGGAAACGGGCCGGGCTGCTGCGCACCACAGTGCGCTACTTCGCCAAAACCATTTCATCAGCCTTTTTCTTTCTGGGATTTTTGATGATTCTCTTCACCAAACGGCGTCAGGGACTGCATGACATGATGGCCGGATGCCTTGTGGTGCGGCGTCAGGAAGGGGAGCGCGTGGGCAGAGGATCCGTCAACCCGTGATGACCTCACCGCCGGGACACAGATTCACGCCCAAAAACGTGCCGTACATTTCCTGGGCCTCACGTTGCGCGCAGCCCTCGCCCTCCGCATGGCAATACCGGGCCAAAACGTCCTGAACAAACGGATCTTCTACATTCGCATAGGCTTTGTAAAACGGGCAGTATGGGATCAGCTTGCACATGGCGACCTCCACGGCGATTGTTCCCTGGAGGCATACCACGCCGAACGTTTCTGACAATGGGGGATTCCCCTGTTTTTCAGCACTGTTCAACGGAATTTCACCCAGAAAAACAGGCCGCGGCCACCCAAAAACTGCAGACACGCAGCACCGCGACTCCCCACGGATTCGTAGCACAGCTCCAAGCGCATGTCCTTTCCCCTGGTACAGTAATGTTGCCCTACCCTTCCACCAGCACCTGGAGCGCCGCCCGCTGCAACGCCTTGCGCACCGCATCCATCAAACCGCTCTCCAAGTCCCACTGATGCCAAAACATCTCCACTGCCAGGGACTGCCCGAACGATACATCCACCAGCTCCCCTGTCGCCAGATACGGCGCGGCCTGCGGAGCCGGAATCATGCCATAGGCCATTCCCAGGCGCACTGCGTCCACAAACTTGATGGAAGACGGTAGGTAATGCCTCGGGTACGACGGCAACTCGGATCGCGTCCAGCCCGTCCGGCCACTTAAAAATGCATCGTGCAGTTCGTCCTTGCGGTTGAAAAGCACGGCCGGCGCCCGCCTCGCAGATGCACGGTCCGGCCCGCCCGATGGAAACCACTCCTCCACAAATTCCGGCGACGCGCAGCACACATACGGCATCACGCCCAAACGCCGACATCGCGTCCCACGCAATGGCTGGGTGCGCGTGGATAAGCAGCCCGCTACCTCGCCCTGCACCAGCAGCTCATGCGTCCGCTCCTGGTCGTCCATCACCAAGTCCAAGAGAATACGACGCTCCCGGACCAACGGCCCGAGCGCATCCAAAAGCCAAATATCCAAACTGTCCGCGTTCACAGCCAACGGCAAGGACTGAAATTCCACCTCGCGCTCTTCCATGGACCGCGCAAAATCCGCCTCCAGCAAACGCACCTGACGAAAATGACGCAAGACCGCCTGACCCGTTTCCGTGGGACGCAGTGGCGTACCGCGCACCAAGAGCGGACAGCCCATGCGCTCTTCCAGCAGGCGCACCCGTTGCGAAACAGCCGACTGTGTCACATGCAGCGCCCGCGCCGCACGCTCAAACCCGCCCTCGGACAACACCCGCGCCAGCGCTTCCACTAATTTGTAGTCAAACATGGTGGAGTATTAGTAAAAATTATAGAGTCTGAAAAGAAGTAATTTTACTTTTCCACGAACAGGTCGTATTGCTCTCTAATCCATGGATTGAAAGGCATGCCTCCGGCGGCCAGGAGGCCCGTGGCCCCCTGGACTCCCATTTACCGCCCGCGCCCGGCGCGGCCGGGAGGGGTTGGACGGACTGTTCCGCTCAACCAATCCCGGTAAATCCTGGCGGAAAATCCGAGCGGCGCAAGCCGCGAGTAATGAACGGTCTTTGGGAAGGGGAGCGCGAGGGGAAAGACCTTTCTGCAAGAAAGGGTTGTCCCTCGCAAAAAGCAGTCAACTCTTTGCCTCCGGCGTCCAGGAGGCCCGCGGCCCCCTGGACTCCCATTTACCGACCGCGCCCGGCGCGGCCGGGAGGGGTTGGACGGACTGCTCCGTTCAACCAATCCCGGCAATCCTGGCGCAAAATCCGAGCGGCGCAAGCCGCGAGTAATGAACGGTCTTTGGGAAGGGGGGCGCGAGGGGAAAGACCTTTCTGCAAGAAAGGGTTGCCCCTCGCAAAGAGCAGTAAACTCTTTGCCTCCGGCGGCCAGGAGGCCCGTGGCCCCCTGGACTCCCATTTACCGACCGCGCCCGGCGCGGCTGGGAGGGGTTGGACGGACTGCTCCGCTCAACCAATCCCGGTAAATCCTGGCGGAGAATCCGAGCGGCGCAAGCCGCGAGTAATGAACGGTCTTTGGGAAGGGGAGCGCGAGGGGAAAGACCTTTCTGCAAGAAAGGGTTGCCCCTCGCAAAGAGCAGTAAACTCTTTGCCTCCGCATGAAAGAGTGGTCATCGGGATGAGTTCGCAGGGCATGCTTCCGGCGGAATACGTGATAATCAAAGGAAACGTTATATGATGGAATTGATGACATCGGCACAGTGGGGTGCCTGGATTCAGGGATTTGGCATGTGCCTCGGGCTGATCGTGGCCATCGGCGCGCAGAACGCGTTCTTGCTGGGCCAGGCGGTTCGCCGCGAGCACCATTATTCCGTGGCCGCTCTGTGCTTTGTGTTTGATGTGCTGCTGATCGGCCTTGGTGTGGGCGGGGCCGGCGGCCTGGTTTCTTCCTATCCGGTGGCCGCCTCCGTGGCCACATGGGCCGGAGCTGCCTTTGTCTTCTGGTATGGGTTGGGTTCCTTTCGTTCCGCCCTCCGCGGCGGGTCGCTCCACGCGGACCGCCAACAGGGGCTGAGTCTGCGCCGCGCATTGCTGATCACCACGGTGGTGACCCTGCTCAATCCCCAGGCCTGGCTCGACACAGTCGTTCTGATCGGTTCCCTGAGTGGCACGTTCGAAGGACAAGCACGCTGGGCATTCGGTATTGGAGCCATCAGTGCTTCCGCGGTGTGGTTTTGCCTCTTAAGCGCTGGAGGAGCCAAGCTTGCGCCCTTGTTTCGCCGCCCCATCTCCTGGCGTGTCCTTGACGGCATGGTCTGCATTGTGATGTGGGGCATTGCGTTTTCTCTGGTCCGAGGCCAATTGGTCTGATCCGGGCCTTTACGGGTTGCCGCCCTGGAAAAATCTTGCTTGTTTCGCAAAAAAATTCATTTTTTTGAGGGAGCTTCCATTTTGCTCTGTCCCCGTTAGGCATGCCCAAGTTCCCATGGCACTTTTTTAATATATGTAACTATATCAATATGTTACTATTCCATGCCGTTTTACCGTCCTTTCCCTGAACCCGCACCAACCGCGTATTTCCACGGTATTCCCGGCACGGCGCAAGGGGCAAGGGGCATTGCCGTTGGTGTCGAATTACGCTACCCACGCGGGAGAACGTATTTTTTCCTGGAGGTTGCGTGCGGCGCGAACTATGGTCTTGGGCCTTGTACGACTGGGCCAACAACGGATTTTTCACTCCGATTCAGACCTTTGTGTTTGCCGCGTACTTTGCGGGGGCTGTTGCCGCGAATCCTGAAACCGGCACAGCGCTTTGGGGAAACATGCTCGGCATTGCCGGTTTGACTGTGGGGCTGGGCGGTCCGTTGCTTGGCCCCGTGGCCGACCAGCATGGCCGCCGTAAACCCTGGGTGGCCGCATTCACGTTGCTTTGCGTTTCGGCTACGGCTCTCCTTTGGTTTGTCCGGCCTTCCCCGGATTGCGTCTGGTTCGCTCTGGTACTGGTCTGTCTCGGAACCATCGGAGCGGAAGCTGCCATGATATTTTACAATGCCATGCTGCCGGACCTGGTTTCGCCGCAACGCATGGGCCGTTGGTCCGGCTGGGGCTGGGGGTTGGGCTATGTCGGTGGGCTGACCTGCCTGCTGCTGGCCTTGTTCGGATTCATTCAGGAGCCGGCCTGGGTTGCCCTGCCCCGTACCGGAGCCGAGCACATCCGCAGTATCGGTCCTTTTTCCGCACTCTGGTATCTGGTCTTTGCGCTCCCCTTGTTTCTCTGGACGCCGGACACCGCGGGTTCCGGACGACCGTTCACGTCCTGCATGGCCTCGGGATTTGCCCAATTCCGCGCATCCCTGCGTAACGTCCGTGCCCATAAACACATCGTCCGCTTCCTTGTGGCGCGCATGTTGTATAACGACGGTCTCACCACCATGTTCGCATTCGGTGGGATCTATGCTGCGGGAACATTCGGACTCAGCACCCAGGAAGTAATCTATTTCGGCATCGGCCTGAACATCACTGCGGGCCTGGGAGCCGTGGTCTTTGCCTGGCTGGACGACCGAGTGGGAGCGCGGGCAACAATTTTGCTTTCCCTGGTGGGATTGATCGTCCCGGGGCTGGTCATTCTGGTGACCCGGTCCCAGGCGCTCTTCTGGATTTTCGGTTTGTTGCTTGGTATCTTTGTAGGCCCGGTACAGGCATCCAGCCGATCCTGGCTGGCCCGCGTGGCCCCGGAAGAGCTTCGTGCCCAGATGTTCGGTTTGTTCGCCTTGTCGGGCAAGCTCACATCCTTTGCCGGTCCGCTGCTTGTGGGCTGGATCACCCTGTTGGCCGGAAGCCAGCGCATGGGTATGAGTACGGTAATCATGATGTACGTCCTTGGGGCGCTGGTCATGCTCGGGGTTCCCCGCGCCGACCAAATGCGCTCCCAAGGTTGAATGAAAGGAGCAATAACGTGGCGCATCAATTCGTTTTTTTAATTTCCGATGAAGAAAAAGCCTACCTTCGGGATCTGGTGAAGCAAGGCATCTCGTCCCAGCTTACCGGCCAGGAGATGGAACCTCCCGAACCGCCCACGGCAAAACTGCGCGAATCCTTCGGCGTCTTCGTCACGCTGACCAAAAACGGCCAACTGCGCGGCTGTATCGGCAATGTGCAGGGATCCGGTGAAGTCTGGCGTTCTGTGTGGGAAATGGCCGGTGCCGCCGCGTTTTCCGATCCCCGCTTTCCCCCGCTGAAGCCGGAAGAATTTGACGAGCTGGAATGGGAAATTTCCGTGCTCAGCCCCATTGAACCTTGCCGGGACGTGAATGAAATCGTTGTGGGCCGACATGGTTTGATCGTGCAGCGCGGACCGCACTCCGGCTTGCTTTTGCCGCAGGTGCCTGTGGAATGGGGCTGGAACCGGGAGCAGTTCCTCCGCCAGGTTTGCGTCAAGGCTGGCCTTGCGGAAAACAGCTGGAACAAGGCGGGAACCAACCTGTATTGGTTCGAAGCAGAAATCTTTTAATGATTCGCATCCAGTCCGGCATGGGAAACGGGGCATGCCGGACCGATTTCGTATGGAGTCCCGGACCGCAATGACGCGGGGTCCGGGCAACGGAGACAAGAGCAATGGACCGAGCGTCAGTGCGTGGTGCGCCCTACGGCGCCGCAGGCCGTCAACCCGGCCGGACGGGGAGCCATTTCCGGATCGTTTCTTCGTTTTTGGAATGGATGATGCCGGAAAAGGCTTCCGCCGCTTGCACACAGGAGGGAAACCATGACCCAGGAAGCAACCCGACGTTTTGAGGAACGTCGAATGCACGTCCGGTATGAATGCCGACGGGGCGCTGTTTGTGAACTGGCTTTACGAACCGGACCGCATGATTTTGCCGTGGAGGATATTTCCGGTGGCGGCATGCGGATCAACAGCAAGGATCCGCGAACCGCTGAGGCATTTCGTGAAGACATGCCCGTACGCATCATGGCCGGCGGAACCGGCGCAACATGCCCCATGGACGATTTGACGGGGCGGGTCATCTGGGTGCGGACTGATCAGGGTTCCGTTCAGGTGGGCATTGAATTTGACGAACCCCTGGAATCCAAGCTGGACTATTATCTGGAAGTATTTTTAAACAGCGAAACGATTCCAGGCTGACCCGGATTCGTTGGGCATGGCTTTTGCTTTTCCTCCGGCAAAGGATTTTTTTGCCGGAGAAGCTATGATCGCCATGCAGGAACATCTTGAACGTTCGTTGGACGCTGTTTCCCTGGGCCTGATTCCGCCACAGGAACTTGCGATCCAATTCGGCGGCGGGGATTTTGTTCGTATCGGCCGCAATCTGTTGCACCGCCTTGTTGACTGGTGCGGATTATTGCCCAGCGAGCGCATTTTGGACGTGGGCTGCGGCGCTGGTCGGGCCGCGGTTCCCCTCACGGGGTACCTCAGTCCCCATGCACGCTATTTCGGATTCGATGTCTACCCCTTTGGCGTGGATTGGTGCCGACAAAACCTGACCCCTGCCTTTCCCAATTTTCTCTTCCAAACCGTCCACGTGAACAACGCCCTCTACAATCCGGCCGGGTCCATACCAGCCCGGGACTTTGTTTTTCCCTGCGAGGACCGGTCTGCCGATCTGGTCTTGCTCAACTCCGTGTTCACCCACATGCTGCCCGAGGACATGATCGCCTATATGAAGCAAATCGCCCGGGTGCTGGACCATTGCGGCAGAGCCTATGTCACGTGGTTTCTCATCGACGACGAATCCCGCCGGCTTGATCGGGAAACCAGTGTGGGCGTCTATCTGCGGCATGGGGTTGGTCCCTGCCGACTGCAAAACAGGCAAGACCCCGAAGAGGCGATCGGCTACGATATTTCGTTCGTGCACCATGTGGTGCGGCATGCAGGCTTGCGCCTGGCGGATGTGCGTCGGGGAAGCTGGCGCGGTATCCGATCCGGCCACTATCAGGACGTGACCATTTTGGAAAAGTCCGGAGAAAACCGGAATCAGCCCTGCTTTTTGCCGGTTTCCTCCTGATCGTCAAAACGCAGACGGCAGGGACGCTGAAAGCAGGTCCGCAATTTTTTCAGCACATAGTCATACCCTTCCGGGGTATGCGGCAGCATGCAATGCGAGCAGTCCTTGTGTCCGCTTTCCAGACGGGTGAACCGCCCCCCGCAGTCATCCATAAAATACAAGGGGCAGAAGCAGAACAAGCAATTGAATCGTTCCGGGAAACTGGTTTTGTGACACGGAAAATATTTGCACTCCGTGTTGCGGAAAAACCGATATGAGGCCTTTGGTCCACTCATCCAATTCCTCCCCCTCGCCCACGGCATTTGCCGTGCATTCCTTGGGGTACGCCGAAAAAAAAACACCCCGTCCGAAAAAAAGCGCTCAAGCCATACAAAAAGCCCTGTACTCCAGAGAGGTTCCCGACTCCCGGGATTCCCCCCCAAATTGCCCGGGAGCTATTGAGCACTCCCACGCGGCGACGTATAGTGTCACCATGTCAAAAAAGCCTGTGCATTGTCGCACCCCGTGACAGCAAGGGCAAGAGGCACAGAGGGGGAAGACATGAAAAACATATGGGGCGTTATTCTTTTTCTGGTTATGATCGTCGGTGCCGGACCGGCCATGGCCGCCAACGTGACCGCATCCTACGGGATCGGCAGCGTGGACGCGCCTGCCTTGGAACAATTCCTGTTCAACAAATATATCGACAACGTGACCGAGACCTTTGACGTGGATCACGGACAGGTCGCGGCCGGCGCATCGCCCTGGCTTGACCTGAATGTCGGCGACATGGTCGGCGTTGGGTATGTTGACACCGGCACGGCTGCGCACGTCAATGGCTTCGCGGCCACCGGGGATCGTTTCTACAGCAACTGGAATGAACTCGCAGGCGGGCCTGGTGGCTACCAAATTTTCTTTGACCCAGCCCGGGAACACAAGGCCGTCGGCTTCTACCTCACGGGGTTCGATTCCAGCGAGAGCTACACCCTGACGCTTGGCCTGACCAACGGCACCTACACCGTGGACCTCGGCTCCATGGTTTCGGAATCCGTGGCGCTCGGTGATTCCATCTACTTTGGCTTTGAAACCGATACGTCCTTTGTTGGCTCCTTCTGGGTCAATTCCACGGACCTCGTGGGCATGGACAACATCTCCACCATGACCACCCCCATTCCCGGCGCGGTCTGGCTGTTCGGCACCGGCCTGTTCGGCCTGCTGGGCTATCGCCGTCTGCGCTCCTGATCCGTCCGGACATATACACCAAAGCGCCCATGATTTTGCGTCATGGGCGCTTTTTTTGGCGGCAAACCGGTGCGGTGCGACCTCACGTTGCACAAGCCAATGGTCAAAGCCGAACGTCACAGCTTGGCCGCTCCATTGTTCATTCCCGGGTCACGCGTTGCCTGGTGGCGCCCCCCCTGAACCATGCTCAAAAAAAAAGAGGAAGAGCCGCGGCCCTTCCCCTTGTTGTTTTTTCTGCTGATTGGATGACGTTTAGTTCAACAGGTCAGGACGGATCAGTTCGATGCCGCCTTGGTTGTTGGCCCGTTCGAACAGGGAATTGCCCATGGCCTGATAAACTTCACGCCGGTAGATCTCACGGGCCGCGTCCTTCCAGCCTTCGCGCTGCTGTTCCCAAAGCTCCTCAGAGGCAGGCAGCTTTTCCACAAGACGAGCCACAACGAACCCCGCGGACGAGGTATAGACGGAAGGCAACCAGTTTCCGGGCTGCACTGTAAACGCCTCATTCGTCAGCGCAGGATCCACCTGAATGCCCTGAAGCTGACCGGAGCGCACGAACGGTTCACTCCGATGCATGGACACGGAAAGTACCCCGAGGTCCGGCTCCTGGCCCTTGGAGGCCTGCACGAGAATTTCCTCGGCCTTTTCCTTGGCGAGTTCCGCAGCCTTTTTACGGCGGATGTCCGCAGCAATCTGCTCACTGACCTGTTCCATGGGCATGACCACCTCGGGCAGCTCCGCGGTCTTGCGGGCCACCAGATATCCGCCGTTGCCGAGGCGCAGCGGCGTCTTGGTGGTGGTGCCGTCCATGAGGGTCACGAGGGTGTCCGCGGCTTCATCGCTGAGTCCGAATTCCGCCACCAGTTCCTCGCGGGTCAGAGGGCCGGATTCACCAATGGAAAGGTTGAGATTTTCCGCAATCTGGTCCAGTTCCACGCCCTGATTCATCTGGGAAATGGTCTCCTCCAGCTTGTCGCCAAGCACCTTGGAGGCCTTTTCCTGGGCGAGCTGCTTTTGGATGATGGGACGAGCCTCTTCCAGGGTCAGGGGGCGGGGCAATTCTTTGTCCACCAGCTGCACAAGCTGAAGTCCGGCCTTGGTGACCAAGGGCTGACTCACTTCGCCGTTTTCCAACCCGGTCAGGGCGTTGGCTACGGGCTGCGGCATTTCTGCGGGCTTCATCCAGATGGCTTGGCCGGGTGCGGGATCTTCGGCAAGCGCGAATTCCTTGGCCAGATCCTGAAACGCGTCGCCCTGCTCCAAACGCTTTTGGATGCCTTCCATTTTTTTCTGGAGGGCGTTGAAGTCCTCCTGCGTGGGCTGCGGTCCCATGGGCAGAAGCAAGTGGCGGAACTGATAGCGTTTTTCGCTGATCAAGGTCTGCCCCACTTCATCGTAATACGTCTGGATTTCCTCTTCCGTGACGGTCTGATTCGGGGCCAGAGCCGCCGGAGTAAAGGTCACGTATTGGAAGTCGGCCTTGGCGGGCTGCGTAAAGGCCGCCTGGTTCTTTTCGTAATATGCCTTGATTTCGTCGGCGTGCGCCTCGACCTGATTCAGAAAATTCAGGGGGTTGACCGCGCCGTACTCCACCACGGCCTGTTCGTTCTGCCAGAGGAACAGACCGCGCACCTGTTCCTGGCTGGGCATGGCGGGCAACGCGGCGAACCGGTTGACCTTGCCCATGAGCAGGTTCAGCCGCTGACGGTGTTCAAAGTCTTCGGGGTGTCCCCCCATGATGGTCTTATAGCGTTCCAGGTCGAACGCGCCATTGGTCTGAAACTGGGGATTGGCGTTGATCTGCCGGACCAGTTCCGCATCGGAAACCGTGATGCCGTTTTCCCGGGCCACCTGCTGGAAGAGCAGTTCATTGACCATTTGAAACAGCACGGACCGTTTGATGTCCGGATTCTGGTTCGCGGTGCGCGGCAGACTCTTCTGGAAATCGTCCACGCCGATGGGGTCGCCGTTCACATAGGCCACCACGGTTTCGCCGGAATCCTGAGGGGAGCCGAAGGCGAAGATAAAGGCAAGGATGATGATGCCGAAGAGTATCTTAATGCCCCAGCTTTGGGCGTTTTCCCGCATTTTGTCGAGCATTGGAAGCGTCCTTGATGCCTGTGGTTGAGCTTGGGAAAGCTAGGCGCGCGAGGCCTCGCGCACAAAGTTCAAAAGACCGCCTGCCTTGATAATATTCAGTTCCTTTTCCGTCAAATCATTTGTCACGTCCACGCTTTCCGCGCCGGAAACCTCGATCTCAAACGTTGCGCCGGGCGCAATCGCCGCGGTTCGGATGCGCAACTCGCTGTCCTGTTCCAGACGGTCGTAATCCTCAGGCCGCACCAGCAGCAAGGGCAGGATGCCGAAGTTCACGAGGTTGGCGCGGTGAATCCGGGCCAGGGATTTGACGATCACGGCGCGCACGCCCAGATGACGGGGACCGAGGGCCGCATGTTCGCGGCTGGAACCCTGGCCGTAGTTCTCCCCGCCCAGGATTATGCCGCCTCCGGCCTCAAGGATGCGGGGAACGAACTGCTCATCCACCCGGCTGAAGATGTACTGGCTGATGGCCGGGATATTGGACCGCAGGGCCGTGATCTGCGCTCCGGCCGGGAGGATGTGGTCCGTGGTGATGTCGTCGCCGACCTTGAGCTTGACGCCTGCCTCGATCACCTCGGGCAGGGCATCGAACTTTTCCAGGGGGACGATGTTCGGTCCGCGCAGGATTTCCACGTCAGAACCGTTCTCCGGCGGGAAAATGAACAGATGCCGGATGCTGGGCGCGGTTTGCGGCAATTCCACCCGCTCGGGAGCCGCGCCCCACTCGGCCGGGTCCGTGAACTTTCCGGCCAGGGCCAGATTCACGGCGGTCTGGGGGCTGGCCAGATAGACCTGGGCGTCCTTGGTGCCGGACCGGCCCTCAAAGTTGCGGTTAAAGGTGCGCACGCTCACGCCCTGGCTCACCGGAGAGCCGCCCATGCCGATGCAGGGTCCGCAGGAACATTCCAAAAGCCGCGCCCCCGCGTCCAGCAGCGGTTCCACCAGCCCTTCCGCGGCCAGCATCTTGAGCACCTGCTTGGACCCCGGGGAAACCAGCAAATCGGTTTCCGGCGGCAGACGTCGGCCCTGGAGCACCTGGACCGTGGTCTTCAGGTCCGCATAGGACGAGTTGGTACAGGAGCCGATGGCCACCTGGCTCACGGGCAGCCCGGCCAGTTCGCGCACGGGTACCACCCTGTCGGGCATGTGGGGCTGCGCCACCAACGGTTCCAGGTCAGAAAGGTTGATCTCAATGGTCTCGTCATATTCCGCGTCCGCATCCGCCACCAATTCCGTCCATTCGTCCTCGCGGCCCATGATGCGGAAGAATTCGCGGGTTCGCTCGTCCGAGGGGAAGATGGAGGTGGTGGCTCCCAGTTCCGCGCCCATGTTGGTGATGGTGGCGCGTTCAGGCACGGTGAGCGAGGCCACGCCGGGTCCGGCGAACTCAAAAACCTTGCCCACGCCGCCCTTGACCGTGAGCCGACGCAGAAGTTCAAGGATTACGTCCTTGCCCGCGGCCCAGCCCGAAAGACGGCCGGTGAGCTGCACGCGCACCACCTTGGGCATGGAAATGGTATACGGTTCTCCGGCCATGGCCAGCGCCACGGAAAGCCCGCCAGCCCCCATGGCCAGACTGCCCACGCCGCCCGCCGTGGGCGTATGGGAATCCGATCCGATCAAGGTCTTGCCGGGGCGGGCAAAATTCTCCAGGTGCAGCTGGTGGCAAATCCCGGTGCCGGGCGGGGAAAACACAATGCCGTAGCGCGCGGCCATGGTCCGCAGATAGCGGTGGTCGTCCGGGTTGCGAAAACCCATTTGCAGCGTGTTGTGGTCCACATAGCTGACGGAAAGCTCGGTCTGCACCCGATCCAGGCCCACGGCCTCGAATTGCAGGCAGGCCATGGTTCCGGTGGCATCCTGGGTCAGCGTTTGATCAATGCGAAGCCCGATCTCGCTTCCCGGCGTCATCTCCCCGGAAAGCCGGTGCGCGCCGATGATTTTTCTGGTGATGTTCTCGCCCATGACAGTCCTTGCAATAGTCTGACAGGTTACAGCGGCTCAATCCCTGGCCGCCACAATAAGGCAATCCATTTCCTGTTGCTGCTCACGGGACCAGCCCCGAAAATCGGGATGCAGCTCATCCAACTCCTGCTTCGGGGCAACGTACTGCTTCAAGACGCGGTATTCCAGCATCCGGAACCCCTGCGCCTCAAACAATTCACGCCATTGAAACGGGGCCAGCCGGTTTTGATAAAACGTGTTCGCGGTGATGGTCTCCCACTCTTCTTCGGAATGCCGCCGATACGAGATGGGGGTATGGTCTCCGGCAACACCGAAAGAGCGGTGGTCCTGCGTGGTCACTTGCATGACGGCCACGCCTCCAGGACGGAGGATGCGCCGTGTTTCCGCCACGGCCCGTTCCGGGGCGCGCACATGCTCGAGCACCGCAAACGAGCAAACCACATCCTGCGAACCATCCGGCTCGGGCAGGCAGGAAAACCGATGGGGAAACGCAAACTTCAGCTGGTTCGATTCCAGCAGCAGGCGCCCGGCCTGCCGCGTGAACAACGCGTCCCAACGCTCAAGGGCCGCCTTCGGAGAAACGTGCAGTTCCCGGGCCAATTCCGGCAGCAGATCCCGCACCTGCGCATACCGATCTTCAAGAAGCGTGACGTCCGGCCAGTGCATGTCGAACGCATAGGCGTCCACGGCCACACCCCGAAGCTCGGCATTTTCCGGGGAGAGAGCCAGAAGAGCGCATTCCAGTCCGAAAAATCCCCCTGGTCCCACATGCAAAAACGATTGTTCGGGCCATTTCCCATATTGGTCGAGCAGTCGTACCACGCTCCGCAAATTCGCAATGCAGCCAGCCGTTGGATAGCGGCCCACCAGGACGAAATCCCGCTCCTGGCGCAACCCCATGGTCTGAAGCTGCTCAGAAACGGGACCAGCGCCCGAAACAGTGGTCACAATCACGAGTTGAACGTCCAGTTCCGGCAGGCGGGCGGGATCCATAATCGGCAGAGACTGAAACCTATGCCCTTGCAGGGTGGGGTTGTTGTCGAGCACGGCCACCACCTCGGGAGAACCGCCCTTTCCGGCCCAATGGCGCAACAATTCCCTGGAGCCGTTGCCGGCTCCAAACAACGCCACGCGTGTACCCGGCGCCGCATCGGGAACAGCCCGGACATTGATCCATTCAAGGGGCGTATCCACAATCGCCTGCCCGGCCTAAAAAACAAACCCGTCCGGCGTGTCGGTCTCGGGAACAGCGTCCTCGGCATACCCAAGTTCCAGCCGCCGGATCTTTTTGCGTACGAATTCCGCTTCCACCTCCAGCCGCAATTGATCCTGGTGCAGGTCAAAGATTTCCTTGGCAAAGGATATCCGCTGCACAGAATCTTCCTTGGCGCGATACTTGGCTTCTTCCGCGGCGCGCTGCGCCTTTTCCGTTTCCAGGGCTTTCAGTTCGACCCGCAATTCCGCGATACGATCATTTGCCGATTTTGATTCTACGTCGCTTAGGTGCGTCATGTTCAGGCTCCGGTGCCTTGGGCTTCATGCGGCCCGTGGGCAGAGTATTGAAGAGGTTCCAAAATTGCGGCCAAAGCGCGGTGAGCATACCGGGATTTTCAATGGCAATGCCCGGACGCAGAAACGAGACCAATGCCGAGGCAAGACAAAAATACGGTGAGGGACTGGCCCAGGAGCCATCCCAACGCAATTGCGAAGGAGCCACGAGCAGCCCGTCTTCCTGCATGGAATAACTGGCGTTGAGATGGTTCAGGAACTGTACCGCGGTATCCATGTCCGCATCGTTGCGAATCGGCACGAACAGTTCCCTACGGGAGCGTAACGCCAAAACCAGGGCCAGCGGCACAAGCCCGGAGTTATCTCCCAGATCAACATTCGTGTCCGGCAGCTTTAACGCCGAAGAAACAAGCCGGCCGTCCTCATGCTGCAAATCCGCACCATACCGGGCCAGCGCGTTTACGGTTTCAGTCACGGAGTGCTGCGCAGGAAAACGGTCCAGGGAGACCTTGCCGTCCGCAAACAGCGGCAGGGCGAGAAGGTAGGCGGAAAGCACCTCGTCCGGCGGCAGATCCGGTTGTTCCGGGATCACAGGCGTTCCATGCTTCACGCTGAAAACGTCACCGTCCAACGCAGCATCCAGTCCCGCGTCCGTGAGCACCTCCACGACCTCGGTCAACCCGGGCAGTGCCTCCGGACATTGGGAGACGTCCAGCACCAACCCCCGCTCGTAGGTCCATCCCGCAAAAGCCAGTCCTATGGCCAGCTCCGGCGAGGCCGACTCCGGCAGACGAATTTTCGCGGCCATTTCCCCGCCACACTCCAAGCGCGCGGGCAGACCGTCGCCATGCGGGTTGAGCGGCACCAGCCGCGCCCCAAGACGAGGTAACACGGCATTGACCGTGGAGAGATCCAGAAGCTTGAGTCCCGGGCCGCCGGAAAACTTCATGCGGCCTGCTTCGCCCAGAGCCAGGCCCAGAAGCAGATAAAAATTCAAGGGATCGTCGCCCGCGAAAAGCAGCCGTCCCTCAAACTCCAACCCCGGTCCCTTTTGCACGTCGGCCTGATCATCGCCGGTCCAGGAGGCGTTGCCACCGGCCTGGTTCAGGGTCTTGACCAATTCGATAAAGGGGTCGTTCAGAATAATGGGATACAGGGTGAGCGGCTTGCCCGTAGCCGCGGCCAGGGTCAGCCACAGCCGCGTCCGCCGCAGGCAGCGGGGAGCGACCATGTTCACGTCCACAGGCTCGCGCCGGGGAGCCAGCATATAGGCGTCCGCACGGCGGCGTCCCTTGACGTCGTCCTGGCCGAACAAATTCACATGATTGAAGAGTTGGCGAAGCAGGCGGGGGGGAAGATCGCCCTGGCGACCGGCCTGCTCCCACTCGGCCCAAAGAGCCTTTTCCAAAGCCGCGTCAATGCGGGCCTTGCCCTTGGCCTTGCGCCAGGAGGCTTCCTTGCCGAGCAGACGGCTGCGTTGCACCAGCAGTCTGAGGATTCGGGCGTCCAAGTCCAGCAGCTCGTCAAAGCGTTCTTTGCGGATGTCCTGGCCCGAAGGTTTGTTTTTGCCGTATTCGGTTGTCATACTTCTCCCGGAAAAGATACAATTCGCAGTCAGAGACTACGCACTAGCGGATACGCAAAACCATGCAGCCCAAAGCGACTCCCCTCAGACCGCCAGACCCCGCGTACCCGTCCGTAAAGGAAGCTATGTAGCTTGAATCGCCCCGCGCATCAAGCTCCCGGTTTCCACGGTCCCCGACAGGGACCACAGAAAAGATGTTTGAACAATTTTGCCTATGGCCTTCGGCGACCAGGGGGAAAACCTTTCTGAAGAAAGGTTCTTCCCCCTGGACCCCCTTTCCAAAG